>CAUABN010000097.1:0-5640 GCA_958427275.1 uncultured Anaerotruncus sp. | reverse complement strand
GCGATGCCCTCAAGATCCTCACGCGTCATAACAGCCCCGGTAGGATTGTTGGGGTACGCCAGCACAAGCAGTTTGGTCTTTGGCGTGATAGCTGCCGCAAGCTTTTCCGGCGTGAGCTTGAATTTATCCTCAGCCGACGTATCAATGATGACCGGCACGCCGCCTGCCATTCTCACAAGCGGCTCGTAGCAGACAAAGCACGGCTCGGGGATTATCACCTCATCCCCCGGCGTTACAAGCGTGCGTATAGTCATATCTATCGCTTCACTGCCGCCTATTGTGACAATGATCTCTTTTTTGGGGTCATATACAAGCCCGAAACGGCGTGAGAGATACGCCGATATCTCGCGGCGCAGATCAAGCGTACCCGCATTTGAAGTATAATAAGTCTTTCCGCGCTCAAGGCTTTCGATGCCCGCCTCACGGATATGCCACGGCGTAACAAAATCAGGCTGACCGACCGTGAGGGACACTACATCGTCCATCTCCTCAAGAAGGTCAAAAAATTTACGTATACCGGATTTTTTCAGCGACGTCACCGTCGGCGAGAGTAACCTGTCGTAATCAAACATCAGTTGCAGTTTCCTCTCTCGTCGATTTCCGGCTGACCGTAGACCACGCCCTTATCCTTGTACTTTTTAAGCACAAAGTGCGTCGCCGTGGATGTTACGTATTCGATGGGCGCCAGCTTCTGCGCTACAAAGAAAGCCACCTCGCGCATGGTCTTGCCCTCGATAATAAGAGCAAGGTCAAAGCCGCCTGACATGAGATAAACGCTCTTTACCTCGGGATAGCTGTATATCTTTTCAGCCGCCTTGTCAAATCCAAGGTCGCGCTGAGGAGTTATCTTTACCTCTATGAGCGCCGTTACATATTCACGGTCGGTCTTATCCCAGTCGATAAGCGCCTGATAGCCGAGAATGATGCCTTCGCGCTCGTATTCGTCAATAGCTTTTTTAATATCTCCGGTCTCCTTGTCAAGCATTACAGCCAGCTGCTCGGCAGTGAGCTTTGCGTCGTTTTCAATCAATGATAAAAGTTTATCCATTTGTTTTTCCTCTTTATTTTTTATGTCGGTCTTCAATCTTTTTCTTTATGGAATCGAACGAAAGTCCGTATTTTTCGGCAATATCGCGTGCGTAGCTCTTACCGTCCGGCTTTGCACGTGTGATCTTGAACGATCTCTTTCCCTCTTCGATACCGGCGACAAGCGTGTCTATCCTTGCCCCCGCAGGGGCAGTGCGGGCATTTATGTCGTCTATCATTCCCGCAAGCTCATGCAGATGGGTGGAAAACAGCACGCGGCAGCCTATCATGGCAAGACCGCCAAGGACCTCGGCGGCGATATACGATGCCTCGAATGCACCGGTAGACGAAAGCGATTCGTCAAGAAGCACGAGCGAGCGGTCGGTGACCGCGTTGATTATCGCATCCAGCCGCGCGCATTCCTCGCCGAGTCTGCCCTTGTCTATGGTGTCGTCGGCGCCTGTCGGGAAATGCGTGAATATGGCATCGACCGGAGACATGACAGCCGACTCGGCAGGCACGAACATACCAAGCTGCATCATTGCCTGAGAAATACCGAGCGCACAGGTAATGACGGATTTTCCGCCGCGGTTGGGTCCGGAAAGCACATATATCGTGGCATTCTCATCAAAAACAAGGTCGTTGGGGATGACCTCGCCCTCGATCTTCAGCGCCACAGCGGGATTGTACAGTCCGTATGCACGGTAGCATCTGTCGGCAGCGGGCATCACCTCCGGCACGCACAGCGGGCATCCCTTCGCATTAAGCCTTGAAAGCAGACGCGTTCCCTTTACAAGAAATTCGATCTCGGGGATAAGGTTCAACAGGAAATCGGTGTTTTCAAGCACATACTGCTGAACGATCTTCTTCCATGAACGGAGCGAGGAGCTGTATACGTCATTTATTGCGGAATTGAAGGCTATCGACAGCGCCGTTTTCTGATTTTCGTTCTGGTTCTTATTGAACGGAACGAGCTTGGCGATACACGTATACTCGTCGTCCTTGAAGTTGAGGCGCAGTATCTTTTCTATCATATCGCCCGAACGGAACTGCTCCGGGTTGATAGAAAGCACGCCAGCCTCCTTTGGGCGCAACTGCGCGTCGAGATTTACACCTATGGTCACGCTTCTTATCTCGCGGACGCGCTTGGTAAGCTCAAAGAGCTTTTCGTTTAGCTCGCTGTAATAATCGCTCTCGGCAAGCTCGTTTATGCGGTCGCAAAGCGTGCGGAACGCTCTGCCGCGCAACGAATCGCTTACCGCGTTCAGTCCGTCGTTGAGTGTATCCACACTTGAAATATAAAGCTCTATCTCGGTTATGCTGGCAAGGTAATCCGTGGTGTCGCCGCTGTCGGATTCAAGACGGCGCAGCTCAAGTATGTCATTCAGTATCGGCATAACGGAATTGAGCGTATCTATGAGCGCAGGATTGTCAAGCAGATCGCGGAAAGTCTCGTTCCTGTACGCTATCACATCCGGATCGGCTGTAAAAAACTCCGGCAACGAGCCGTTTTTAAGCTCAAGAATATCTCCGAGTCCCAACTCGTCAACAACATACTGGCTTATGTCCGGGCGATCCTCCGAGCGCATATGCCGCTCCTGAGACAGTTCGTCCGGATATATAAGTGAAAAGTTCTGCAGCTTCATCATTTACTGTTTATCGTTCCCTTCGTCTTTTTGTTCATCAGTCCTGTCGGACACGCGCTTTACATCGCCCGCAAGCGGATTTTTTGCCATTGCCAGCTCAACATCGCTGTCGGCAACGTGTGTATATATCTGAGTGGTGTTCAGCTGTTCGTGCCCGAGGATCTCCTTAAGCACGCGGACGTCAACGCCGCCCTCGCGGTACATGAGCGTTGCGGCAGTATGCCTCAGCTTATGCACGGAATAGTTTTTTGAACCGAGTCCGGCACGATCAAGATACTTGTCCACCATGCACTCAACCGACTTCGGCGACATTCGTCTTCCCACGCGGCTGATAAAAAGAGCATTTTCATCCGCCGGGGTTTTGGGCTTGATGCCGCCGCGTTCTCCCATATAATCACCGAGCGCCGCACGGCATGCCTCGTTAAGGTATATGATGCGCTCCTTGTTTCCCTTTCCCACGATGCGCGCAGAGCGAAGATACCGGTCCACGTCGGAAATATTCATTCCGCAAAGCTCGGAAAGACGTATACCGCAGTTGAGGAATATCGTTATTATCGCAAAATCGCGACGTCTGAACGATGACGACGTATCGGTACGGACTGTCTCAAGCAGCAGGCGGGATTCATCCAGCGACAGATATTTCGGGAGCGAGCGCCGCTTGTTCGGCGTATCTATCGCAACGGTCGGATCATGCTCAAGGAGTTGACGCTTTGATGTGAGGTATTTGAAAAGCCCCTTTATAGCCGCCAGCTTGCGTGCGCGTGCGGCACTGCCGTTGCCGCGCTGACGGTCTGTATAAAACAAAAAATCGTATATATCGGTACTCGTTATCCCGCGCAGAAAATCAATGTCAACGCACCGTATGTCAACAGAAACAAACTCCTCACTGCCGGGCGACGGTACGTTCCCGCTTTTTTTTAATATGAGAAAACGGAAAAATGTGCGCAGGTCCAGCATATATTCATTCACCGTACGCGGTGAGCGCCCCTGTATTACCAGCTTATATCCCGCAAACTCACGTAACAGCGGCGGGTATTCTTCAGGAACATATTGGGTAGCCATTTTTCCCAATCCCTTATCTTTGATATATTTCTTATATTTACAATCTTCCGTCTTAAAGACGGCAATCTCTTTGGCTGTTTTATTGGATAAAGTGTAAATTTTCCGGTCCGGTTATTGCAAACCGGCGGTTTGGATTATATAATAGATACAGTCGAATCATCGAAAGGAATCTCTGATCCACATGAATTTTTTCAAAAAGAATTCTTACACTATCGTCAAGCTGTTTATCAATCAGATCGCGATATCCATCTTCGGCAATGTTCTCGCCATTGCCTGCGGTATGGCAAAGTACGACACGCTTAAGCTCGTGACAAGTATTTTTGCCGTCTTATTTTTTGTTTTTCTGAATTATTCCGCTCTCTGGGAGATCGGATACAAGCAGATCCCGTCAATTGAGGCAGGCAGGACTCCGCGCGTTCCGCTTACCGGACTTTACATGGCGCTTTGGGCGTCGGTACCGAATTTTCTGCTTGCGGTGCTTGTGATGCTCGGGAACCTGCTGAATGGCATTGGATTTTTCTCCACGGTCGGCGCAGTTGCAGCCATGGTAGCTATATGGATAGAAGGAATGTACACGGGCATCCTGTCGTTTATAAAGATCAACGCGCACCCCGCCAACTCATACTGGATATCCTATTTTATAATAATCATCCCCGGACTTCTCGCAGGATGGCTCGGATACTATTTCGGCATCAGCAACCTTCACCTGACCCGCATAAATATCGCCGAGACACCCGAGGAAGCCGAACGCAAACGCGATAAAGGAAAGAACTGAACCGACACCATGTACGACAATATTATTTACGATTTCGACGGTACGATAGCCGACTCTTACCCCTACTTCACACGTGCGCTGTATCTCACGCTTGAGCATTACGGTATGCATGACACATACGAATCGGTGCTCTTTCACCTAAAAAAATCGGTGCGGCACGCCTTTCGGCACTACGCGTTTGAAAACAGAGCCGAGGCAAAAAAGATCATGTACGACATTTACCATGAGATAGCGCTGAAGGAGGAGGGACCGATACCGGGGGCCGCCGAGGCGTTCGCTTTTGCGCGCGAGCACGGCAAGCGGAGCTTCCTCTATACACACTCGGACGAGTTCCCGCGTTTACTGCTTGAAAAATGGGGGCTGCTCGGAGAGTTTACATTCATAATCGACAGCACTATGGGCTTCCCGTCAAAGCCTTCGCCGGATGCACTGAATTATCTTTGCCGGCATTTTTCACTTGACCGCGGCCGTTCGCTGATGGTCGGTGACCGCGATATCGACGTGCTTGCGGGTCTGAACGCCGGAATGCACGGGTGCCTTTTCGACGATGGTCATTTTTACGATGATTTCGAATGCGAGCATACCATACGGAGTCTCTTCGAAATGCCGGAGATCATCGGTGCGGACTGATTTTTTTCGTGGGGGCTGGCGCATTTATGCGACAGTCCCCACTTTAATGTCGGTCAGAATGACCGACATTTTTTAATGATACACCGTTTTACTGATATTATCAGTTGGCTTTTGCGGCGGAATAAGTATCCGCAATGAATTTTTCAAACTTGGGCAGAACGAGCTTGTGTCCCGCGAAGTTGAGGTGGCTCACGTCTGTCGGGTTCATGGAATAATCAGCACGGAACGCGGCATCGGTCATATCAACACCGGAGACCGCAGGATCATCGGCACTGAAACAGGCAACGCCCTTGATGGCGCATATCTCACGCATGGCATCCGCATAGGAGGATACCGTATTGCCTATGCCGTTGGTGCCCGACACCTTCCAGGGGGTCACTGCGATGAGCACGGCATTCGGATATTTTGCGCGCAGACCGTCTATAAGGACATTGAGCGCGCCCTTGAAGGTCTTGGTATCGGTATCGTCGTTCTTACCTATCGGGACCTTTTTGTTGTAGT
>CAUABN010000096.1:0-5641 GCA_958427275.1 uncultured Anaerotruncus sp. | reverse complement strand
TAGGCTGCCTTCAGCCCAAGAACGATCTCGGCGGCGTACATATCCACGCCGATCGCCATTCCGGTAATAAAGTGAGTTACGCCTTCATTTTCGATGACCCTGATTGTCTGCTCTCTGAGAGTCTTTTTGAGCTTTATGCAGCGTTCGTCCTCCTCGTTTAAGCCAAACGGGAGATTTTGCGGGCGGTGCCCGGTGAAAGCACAGGTTTTCATAATATTTTAGACCTCCGTATATGTACTTGGATGGCATTTCCGCCTTCCTGCATTCAGTATATCACGGAGAAATAAAAAAATCTGTCGAAATAAGGAGAGAAAACGGGGCTGTGCAAAAAAATGCACAGCCCTTGACGTATCCGGTCCGCATCTGCCGTTTTCTGTTGGATAGATTCAGCCGTTCTTCCCGGCGGCTTTTTTGATAGCGGCGGCGAAGCTGTTCCGGTATCCGCTGTGCCGCGCTGCGTTGTAAGACGAAAGGTTCCCGCCTCTCAGCGCACGTATCGCCGCCGCAGTCGCCGCGTCGGAATATCCGTTGGCAAATATACCGGGGTCGCATCCGGCGGTGTCGAGCATCAGCTCAAATACGTTCAGTGCGTCTGACTCCGCGCCGTAAGTGTGACGGTAGCAGGCTTCGAAAACGGTCCGGCGGAGAGTTCGGTACGACTCGCGTGCAAGTGCATCAAGCACAAGCGTAGCCGCTTCCGGTTCGGTGCATTTTGCACTTATTGCAAAAGCGTTGCATCCGGCGCCGACCGGGGTGATGTACGAAGTCTGCGACTTATCATATTTCTGCACAGGCATGATCTGATATTTTACTTCCGGATCCGCTATCGGGTCCGTCCCGAAGCCGACAGGCTGTACGGCAAATGCCGCGCGATTTTGGGTAAATGAACGGTAAACCGAAAAGCTCCGTTTCATCGGCAGCAACCGGGCGATCAGCGCCGATAAACGGTCCCGTCATTCTGTATATCGCACGCGCGCAGGATGCCGCCGTCATCCTTTACCGCTGTCGGAAGATCAGCGCGGCGGACAAGGCCGGAACTGTGCCGGCGGCGAGTATGCGACGGAATATTCGCTCCTTCATTTTTTATTGTTCCTTCTTCATATTTGCGCCGATCCTCATTGCAGACAAAAGCTCCGGACCGGATATCATACTTCACCTCATATGTACGTTTTTTGAGCGGATATTATATCGCAGACGGTTTTTTGTTGTTTCTTTGCTTTGCGTGCGGCGTGTCATGTCTCCGGCTCGGCGGGAAGCGCCTCGCCCGCAAGAAGGGCGGGGAAGCAGTCGGGAAGAGCGACATCTACCCGCGCTCCGGCTATGTGCAAAAAGCGTGCCGCGGCGTAACGGTAGGTCGAAAGCCGACGGTCGAGCGCATCGTCTGAATGCGCGGCGACGAATATCTCGTTCCCCTCGACCTTTGTTATGAAAAGAGTGTGATAAAAGTCGCCCTCCGCGTCGGCAAGCTGAACGACATCGCCTGCAATGACCGCGGGAACGCCGTTCATACCGCGTCGCGGCACCTCGTAGCCGTATGGACCCGTGCCGCCGTTTTCGGCGGTAAAATCCGCCGCTCCGGTAATAAAATCGCGGAAATACTCAACGCCCGTCCATGCGGGCGCGCGGTCGTCAACGCTTATATAATACCACCCGAAATCACGTGTGAAGTTCATTACACAGCACCCGGCAAGAATGCATTGCGAAACGAAGTTGGTGCAGTCGCCGCCCCTGCCGGTAAAATTGAAAAAAAGCGGATTGCGGTCAAGCGCCCAGCGGCGTGCGTATTCGAGCGCACGCGCGCGGTCATAAGGAATATTTGCGAGCATAGTCTCATCCCCCTTCGGAAATATATTGCAATACAAGTATATTCGCTGCCCGTGCGGAACTTGCCCGGTCCGGGCGTCGGGAAGCCTGCCGCCGGTGCATTTTGCAGGAATGCAGGATTGCGTGGCTCCCGCGTGTCGGCGTAGCGCTGCCGGCGGAAAATGCGGCTCTGCGCTCCCCGAAGGCGTCCGGAGCGTCCGAAAAGGGCGGTATCTGCGGTTTTATTGTACATTTTAACACGTATCGGGCGAATAATAAATGCAATTTGTGATACATTGCCTATTGCAAAAAAGCCCGAATGGTGTATACTTATAGCATCATTTACAGGAGGTTTTGCAAGAATGAAAAACAATTATGCGAAAACAGCAGAATGCACATCATCCGCTTATGCGGGTACTTTCTCTGTGCGCTCATTCTGCGGCAATACCTCTGCATGTGAAAACTCTTCCGTAATTATTTCCGAAAAAGACACCGCCTCGGTGTCTTTTTCTCTTTTCGCCGCTGTGATAGCGGCGGTAGTATGCGCCCTTGCCGTGCGAATTATTATGTCCGTACTTGTACTTGATTCGGTACTTATACTTATTGCGGCGTTTGTGATAATTTCCGCCTTCCGACTTATTATAATGAAGACAAAGGGCTTCACCGCATATGACCCGGATAAAACAAGATAACCTTCGATGAATTATTTCCGAGGGAGTTTCACAGGGTCATAAAGATAAAGCGGTCTTGCCCGGGCAGGATCGCTTTTTTGATTTGATATCTGCTCCGGCAAACGCCCTCCAAATGACGGCATGTGTCCCCCACGGGATTAATACATAAATAAATGACAATACTTTTCAAGGAGAAAAAACCATGAAAAACACAAGAAAAACAAAAAAATTCGTAAAAGTATTTGCTTCCGCAATGCTGGCACTGCTTATGCTGGTCGCAGCCTGCTCATGCTCCTCCAAGGAAGCATGGCCGGTCGATAAAGAAACAGGACTTACCGAGTTGCTTATCGGCGGTATCGGTCCCACAACAGGCGACAACGCCAACTACGGCAACTCCGTAAAGAACGGCGCAAAGCTTGCCGTTGACGAGATAAACGCCGCCGGCGGCGTGAACGGCTTCAAGCTCGTACTCAACTTCCAGGATTCGCAGAGCAGCCCCGAATCGGCTGTTTCTGCCTACGGCAAGCTGATGGACCTCGGCATGAAGGTCAGCATCGGCTGCACGCTTTCCGGTGAAAACGCATCGGTCGTAGCGGCTGCAAAGAACGATGATATCTTCCTGCTCTCGCCCTCCGCTTCTTCCGTAAGCGCGATCGCGGGTAACGACAAGGCGTTCCGCGTTTGCTTCAGCGACCCCTCTCAGGGTACCGCATCGGCAAAATATATCAAGGATTTTGATCTTGCAAAGAAGATCGCAGTTCTCTACGACAGCAGCAACGACTACTGCCAGGGGCTTTACGACACCTTCAAAGCCGAGTGCGAGGCGGACGGACTTGAAATAGTCACAGTCCAGACCTACACAGGCACCACCAACACCGACTTCTCGGCTCAGATCTCCGCCATCAAGGCATCGGGCGCCGAGCTGGTCTTCCTCCCCATCTACGCAGCGGATGCCGCAAAGATACTCACTCAGGCAGCGCATACCAAAGCGTTTGAAGGCATGGTCCCCTTCGGATGCGACGGACTTGACGGTATACTCGAAAAGATCTCCGACAAAGCCGATGCCGAGGGCGTAATGCTTCTCACCCCGTTTGCCGCAGATGCTGCCGACGAGAAGGTTCAGAAATTCGTTGCCGCATATCAGAAGGCATACAGCAAAGTCCCCGACCAGTTTGCCGCCGACGGCTATGACGCCGTGTACGCCATTGTCGAAGCTATGAAGAACGCCGGCATCACATCCGAGGACAAGGATAACTTCACCTCCCGCATAGTTGCCGCCATGACAAAGATCACCGTTGACGGACTGACCGGTAAAATGACCTGGACTGCCGACGGCGAGACCACCAAGGACGCCAAGGCGATGGTGATAAAGGACGGAGTTGCCGTTCTCTACACGAAATGATCGCAGGCACACAATAATTACAGAAAGCTGTCCTCCGCCGCGTACCGGCGGGGGACAGCGGATAAGGAAAATTCATTATGACGACTTTAATTCAAACGCTTATAAGCGGTCTCCGGCTGGGGAGCATATACGCTCTCATGGCGCTGGGGTACACTATGGTGTACGGAATAGCCAAAATGCTTAACTTTGCCCACGGTGATATAATCATGGTGGGCGCTTATGCCGTTATTTCCACGGTCTCGCTGGCACAGCTGCCCGGTGTTGTAGGCGTGGCGGTAAGCGTCGTCGTATGCGTTCTCCTTGGTGTAACGATAGAATTCCTTGCTTACCGCCCCCTGCGCAAGGCGCAGTCTCTCGCAGTTCTCATCACCGCCATCGGCGTGAGCTACCTCCTCCAGAGCCTTGCTCTTCTCGTGTTCAAATCCGAACCTATGGCATTTCCCACTATCATCAATATCCCCTCGGTAAAGCTCGGTGGGGTCGTGATAGACGGTATGACAATCCTCACCCTTGCAGTGACCGCAGTGATAATGGTTTCGCTTTCGCTGTTTATCAACAAGACCCGTCTCGGTAAAGCGATGCGCGCCGTGTCCGAGGACAAGGATGCCGCGGAGCTTATGGGTATCAGCGTAAACCGCACGATAACCATGACGTTCGCTATCGGCTCGGCGCTTGCCGCCGTTGCAAGCATCTTTTACGGCGCTACCTACACATACATCAAGCCTACGACCGGTTCAATGCCCGGCATCAAGGCATTTACAGCCGCTGTTTTCGGCGGTATAGGCTCGATCCCCGGCGCAATGCTCGGAGGTATCCTGCTTGGTATAATCGAACAGCTTTCGCAGAGATATATCTCCACTCTGTGGACTAATGCGATAGTGTTCGGCGTGCTCTTTCTAGTTCTTGTTGTAAAGCCCACGGGACTTCTCGGCAAGAAGATAAGCGAAAAAGTTTAACGGGAGGCAAATTTCAATGGGAACCAATACAAAAAACGCCTCCGTGCGTAAATTCATAAATCAGAATACACTCACCGTTGCGGGCGTTATAGTCGCCTACGTGGTGCTTGCAATAATGCTTTATTCCGGCTCAACGTCGCGCCAGCTTTCCGCAATGCTCGTGCCGGTGTCCTGCTACATCGTGCTTGCTGTGTCGCTCAATCTCGTCGTGGGACTTCTCGGCGAGCTGTCTCTCGGCCATGCCGGCTTTATGGCGGTGGGACTTTTCTCCGGCTGTCTGTTTTCGATAGCCGCCGTGTCCCTTCCGCTTTACATCCGCCTGCCGCTCGCCATGATAATAGGCGGACTTGCCGCCGCCGCCATCGGCTTTGCGGTCGGTCTGCCCGCCTTGCGTCTCAAGGGCGACTACCTTGCCATTGTTACGCTTGCCTGCGGCGAGATCATAAAAACGGTCATCCTTAACCTCAAGGTAACGGGCGGCGCGCTCGGACTCAACACCCAGCCTATCTATTCCGATGCCAAAGCCCTGCTTCCGTATGCCGCCGTCATGGTGCTCATTACCGTCATAGCGGTGATGAACCTGAAAAAATCGCGCCACGGACGTGCGATAATGGCAATACGCGACAACCGTATAGCAGCCGAGTCCACCGGTATCAACGTGACCTACTACAAGCTGATGGTGTTTATGCTTGCGGCGTTCTTTGCGGGCGCTATCGGAGTGCTTTACGGACACACGCTTGCGGTCGTATCCCCTTCCGGCTTCGATTATAATATGTCGATAGAGATCCTTGTTATCGTGGTCCTCGGAG
>CAUABN010000095.1:0-5662 GCA_958427275.1 uncultured Anaerotruncus sp. | reverse complement strand
AAGGCGTAGACGTATTCATCCTCATATACCTTTGCGGAGGGGATGTCCCCCGCGATTATTTTACAGAAAAGACAGTCCATTTTTTGCTCCTTTTTTGAAAAACAAAACGGAACGCACCGCTTGCGCAGATGCGTTCCGTTTTCCGTTTTACGTTTTACGGATTATTTGTATTTGCGCTTTCTGGCGGCTTCGGATTTCTTCTTCCGCTTTACGCTGGGCTTTTCGTAATGCTCTCTCTTGCGAAGCTCGGTAAGGACACCGGAACGGGCGCACTGCCGTTTGAAGCGACGAAGAGCACTGTCAAGCGACTCGCCTTCTCTGACTTTTACTTCTGCCATTCTTTTCCCTCCCTTCGCATCGCACAACACGCATGTGTGTGCAAAAAACCAATTAACACATTGCATTATACAACATAAGCAGCTTCTTGTCAAGAGATTTTTTTTATTTTTATCACTCAAGACAATATTTTTTGCGCAAAGATCATCCGCGCCTGCTCACGTCCTTCTTTTTTACTCTGAAAAAGACCGCAAGACATGCTTTTGCGTCAAACGGGATGATGGGATAGAAGTAGGAATGACCGTCGTTTACCGTGCGGTTGGACATGAGCAGCAGTATTATCCCTGCCGTGCCGAGCGCAAATCCGACCCATCCCGCAAGCGCCACGAGGATGAGAAGTCCTATGCGCATGAACTTAAGTGCGTATCCCAGCTCATATGAGCGCTGCGAGAAGTTTGCTATGGCGACAAACGCCGTGTAAAGAATGACCTCGGGTATGAGCCAGCCGATATCCACCGCAAAATCGCCGAGTATCAGTCCGCCTACTACCGACAGCGAGTTTGAAAGCATGGATGGCGTATTCATTGAAGCCATTTTAAGACCGTCCACCACAAATTCAACGAGAAGGAGCTGTGCCAGTATCGGTATCTTGCCGCGGTCGTCGGGGATTATAAATCTCAGCCATTCGGGCAGTGCGCCGGGGCATTGCAGCAGCATATACCATATCGGCACAAGAAAAAGCGTCAGCAGGCATACCGTGTGCCGCACGACGCGGATAAAGGTCGCCGTCAGCGGAGGAAAGTAATAGTCGTTCGTCTCCTGCACGAAATCGAATATCGAGGTCGGCAGCACCATCGCCTCGGGTGAATTGTCAACGAGTATCAGCACACTGCCCTCAAGCAGCTGCGCGGCGGCGGCATCCGGACGCTCTGTGGAGCGTATTTTGGGGAACGGATTGTACCACCGCGTGCGTATGAGGCATTCGGCTAAGGATTCGTGACCGAGAGTGAGCGAGTCGGTGTCTATGCTGTCGAGCCGCTCGCGCAGGTGCGAGACATACCCCGGGTCGGCTCTGCCGTCCATATAGCAAAGCACGACATCGGTCTTGGAGGCGGAGCCTATCGAAAGATATTCCATTGTAAGAGAGGTGTCGCGTATACGGCGGCGTATCAGCGCCGTGTTGAAAATAAGCGTTTCAACAAATCCGTCGCGCGAGCCGCGCATAACGCGGTCGTTTTCAGGCTCGCTCGGGTCGCGCGCAGGGTATGAGCGCGAGTCGATTATAACAGCCCATTCACCGAAGCGGCTGCCTATCATCAGCGATGCGCCGGAAAGGACCATGGCAAGCATAGAGTCGAGCGAGTCGGTCACATCTGTTTCAACATATGCCACATGGGCGCGCGTGAAGGCGCGGGCGCATTCGCCGCCGCTCTCGCTCCCAAGACCGTCAAGCGAAACGAGCGATAGCATCAGCTTCTGCATAACGGTGTCCTTGACAAAGCCGTCTATATAGTAAAGCGTCACCTCATCCTGCCCTATGCGGAGAGGCTTTTTTATAACGTCGAAGTTTTCCTCAACACGCAGGAGGCGGTCAAGCTGAGCCACATTGTCGGCATACACATTTGAAAGTTTGCGCATAATAAACCGGATACCTTTCGGGTTTTTCGGGTTTATTATGCGCAGAAAAATATTGAATTATTCCCCTCAGTCCTTAAGACCTATCATGCCCATCAGCTTTTTGTTGAATTCCTCGGCGGTGTTATAGCCCATCTTTTTCTGGCGGTTGTTCATCGCTGCGATCTCGAGGATTATCGAGAGGTTGCGTCCCGGTTTTACGGGAATGGTGATGGAGGGCAGGTCGATGCCGAGTATTTCCACCGTTTTTTCCTCAAGTCCCAAGCGGTCGTACATTTTGCCGTGTATCCACTGCTCAAGGTATATCACAAGATCGATGCGCTCGGTGTCCTTTACGGCGCCCATGCCGAAAAGACGGCGCACATCGACGATGCCGATGCCGCGAAGCTCAATGTAGTGGCGTATAACCTCCGGGGCGCTTCCGACGAGCGTTTTTGCCGAGACCTTTTTGATCTCCACCGCGTCGTCGGCGATAAGGCGGTGACCGCGCTTTACAAGCTCAATGGCTGTCTCGCTCTTTCCCACTCCGCTGTCGCCGAGAATAAGTATGCCTTCGCCGTATACCTCAACAAGAACGCCGTGCCGTGTTATGCGCGGAGCAAGCGATATATTGAGCGATGCGATCAGTGCCGCCATGAGAGACGAAGTTTTTTCGTGCGAGCGAAGGAGCGGTACGCCGCATTTTTCCGCCTGACGCACGAGCTGCTCAAACGGCTCAAGTCCTGATGTGACTATAACGGCTACCGGGCGGCGCTCTATGAATGCATCTATGTGACGGCGGCGCTCCTCTTCGTCCATGCTGGCAAGGTAGCACTGCTCGGCGTTGCCGATAAGCTGTATCCTCTCCGGCTCAAAAAGCTCAAAAAAGCCCGAAAGCGCCAGCGCCGGGCGGTTCAGCTCGGTTGTCTTTACGAATATATCGGACGCGGGACCCGGCAGTGCGACCGGCTCAAGCAAAAATTCATCTATAAGGCTTTGCAGTGATACTCTGTATTCTTCATCCATTTTGTTATCCCGTCCTTAGTCTTGTGTGTGCACGAAGTGCACTATCAAATAAATTATACCACACGCTGCGGCTCAGGGGAAGTCTTTTTTCGTTAATTTTTTATTCCGACGCCGTATTTTTTACCTGCTTTCAAAAAACCGCGCCGTATTCACAACAGTGTCACAAAAACGGACTATAATTATATCACCAAATATCCGGGAGAATGAAAATGAGATCAAAAAATACATTGCGCAGCGCGGCGCTGGTGCTGCTGCTTGCACTCTCGCTTTCGCTTTTTGCCTGCTCGTCAATGAGTCCGATAAAAAGCCGTGAGGGTGAGCTTGACGTTGTGGGTAAAATAGGCAGATTTGATGTTTACTATGAGGAGCTGCGCTACATAACCGTCAACTGCAAAAAGGATATGGAGATAATATACGGAGAGTCGATATGGGATGACGCCGAAAAAGCAGCCCTTTACCGCGATGAGCTTTACGAGAGGGTGGGAAAGGGAATAGCCAGCGACTATTACGGCGTGCTTGCGCTGGCGGATATCCTTTACTCCGCGGGCGGCGGAGCCGATGCCATGCTCGCGTCCTCCGATATAAAAAAGTCGGTACAGACGTCGATAGACGAAACGGTCACGGAAGCCGGCGGCAAAAAGGAATACCGCGCCGCGCTTGAGGAGAATGCCATGACAGATCATCTTTACCGTTTTTACACTACGGTCGATAAGATAGCGAACGAGCTGTTCTTTATAGCGCGCGACGATCTCGGTCTGCTTGACGATACCGACGATTACGCAAAGGAATATATGCATTCGGATAAATTCATCCGCACGAACCACGTTTATCTTGAGGGCAGGACCGAAAAGAACCGCACTCTTGCCGCCGAGATAGAAAAAAAGCTCAGAGAGAGCGATAATCCCGAGGCGGAGCTGATACTTCTCAAGGGCAGATACTGCGCCGACTGGAAGATGACCACAACGCACGGCTATTACTTTGCCGCAGGCAATTCCGATTGCGGTGAGGAGTACGAGAACGCCGCTTTTGCGATGCGCGAGGGCGAGATAAGCGGTGTGATCGAATCCGATACCGGATATTACGTTATAATGAGACTTCCGAAGGAAGAAAGCTATATGACAGAGAGCTTTGACGAGTTCAAAACACAGATAATCGGTACCGACTTCAACGATCTCATAGACGATCAGAGCGCAAAGCTGAGCTATGAGCCGAACGAGTACGGTAAGTCTGTCGATCTTGTGACACTGAAATGAGCAGCGGACGCAGACGTGCCTGGCGAAGCAGGCACAGAGTAAAGCTTGGCAGCGGGTGGATAGCGGCGATGGTGATAATGCTTGCCGCGGCGATGCTGTTCACCGGGGCGGTGATACTCGGCAACCACCTGCGCGCCGAGGCTGAGGCGACCGACGGCGTGAGCGCCGGCGATGAGACGACGCTGCCCGATTTTGACGCATCGGCGGTCCCCGACGTGATAGCGCGTGCCGCAGTGTTCGGCGGTACGCCCGGCGAGGCGGGGAAGGTTCCCGCTCTGCCGCATACTGCGGACAGCACGGCGGCGGAGACCTCGGGCGACATTGCGCCGGAGACTACCGGCGGCGCAACAGAGGAGACTACGGCGCCTGCGGCGACGGTAGCTTCCGACTATAAATACAACGCCTATTGCGCCGTTATGCGCGGTCCCGACGGGACTTTGCGCTATCGCTCGGAGCTGAAGGATCTGCTTTTCGGCTCGTCTGCGGGCGATGAGAATGTACCGCGGCTGGCGGACGGCGTAGAACGCTTCGGCGGAGCATATCTGTGCGGCGTGTTCCATGCGTCTTATATGCAGACCGAGCCGAAGATGCGCGAGGCGATGCGCGAGTATGAGATATCCCTTGCCGCCGAACTTGCCGGCGCGGGACTGGGCGATCTGCTTTTTACCGGGCTTGAGTTCGGGCAGGAGGCTGTGGAATTCTGCGATGCGGTCAGAGCGCGTGCGGCGGGAAATCTCTGTCCGCTCGGCGTGGCTGTGAACTACGACTTCCTTTCGTCGCCCGAGGCGCGGGAGACATTGGTGCGCATTGGCGGATCGTTCGATTTCATTGCGCTCGATCTGCGAGGCGTGACGGATGCCGATGAGATAGGCGAACTCCTGCACGGTGTGCGGGCGCTTATCGGAATTTACAGGATGCGCATTATCGTTTCCGATGCACCGGGGCTTTCAGCCGCGGCGCTTGACGCGGGAGCCGCAAATGTTGCGGAGCTTCCCGGTGAGTAAAATTACAGAGATCATGCGGAAAGAAAAATGAGTGAAATGGATATGCTTCATACCGGCGAGCTGTACCTGCCGGGGAGATGATGAGATAGTGGCAGAGCAGCAGAAGTGCATGGAGCTTCTTTGCGATTACAATATGACGCGCCCGTGCGAGACCGAAAAGCGGAAGGAGCTTATGAGGCAGATGTTTGCCGAGGTGTGAGAGAGGTGTTATATCGAGCCGCCGCTCCATGCCAATTGGGGAGGAAGGCATGTGCATCCGGGCAACAGAGTCTATGCGAACTTCAGCCTTACTTTGGTCGATGATACGCATATATACATCGACGATGATACCATGATAGGACCCGGCGTGATAATTGCTACCGCAGGACACCCAATATTACCGGTGCCGCGCAAGAGGAAATACCAGTATAACGCGCCGGTGCATATCGGTAAAAACTGCCGGATAGGCGCGGGGAGCGTTATCCTTCCGGGCGTGAGCATAGGGGACAA
>CAUABN010000094.1:0-5725 GCA_958427275.1 uncultured Anaerotruncus sp. | reverse complement strand
TAATGAACGAGGACTATCTTGTCTCGTTTGCGGGACAGAAATTCCGCTGTGAGGATCACGGCTTTGCCAAAAACGAACCTGTTGACGTTGTGGTACGCCCCGAGGATATCGACATCGTTCCCGTGGGAGACAGCATGCTGACCGGCAAGGTCACCGGAGTGACCTTCAAGGGCGATTACTACGAGGTCATAGCCGATATCGACAACTTCAAATGGATGATAGAGACCACCGACCGCTTCGCCCCCGGACAGACGATCGGCATATCAATCGACCCCAATGAGATACAGGTCATGAGAAAGTCGGAGTACTCCGGCAAATTCGGCGATTATTCCACCTTCAGCGATGAGATGGACCACCTTTCCGACATTCCGGAGGAGGAAGAGGAATGACCCCGAAAAAGAATTTTCTGCGTTCCGCAGCTGCGGCGCCGCACATCGTGTGGGCTGTGCTTTTTATAGTTGCGCCGCTTCTTTTTGTGATCTACTATGCATTCACCGACAGCAACGGCGGCTTTACCTTTGACAACATAACCTCTCTGGCGGACTACTCCGAAACATTTTTGCTTTCGGTATGCTTTGCCATGATCGCAACGGTGGCATGCCTTCTGGTCGCATATCCGCTCGCATATGCGATATCCCGCACCGGCGCACGCACACAGCGCGTGCTTCTGATGCTCGCTATGCTCCCCATGTGGATGAACCTGCTTATCAGGACCTACTCCATGCTTGCCATTCTTGACGATGGCGGCTTTGTAAACAGGCTGCTGACATCGATAGGTCTTCCCGAAATGCATTTCATAGGCACACCCGGCGCGGTCATATTCGGAATGGTCTACAATTTCTTCCCGTACATGCTCCTGCCGATATACACCACGATGTCCAAAATGGATACGCGCCTTATTGAAGCGGCGCAGGACCTCGGATGCAACGCATTCGGTGTTCTCCGCAATGTGATATTCCCGCTCTCTGCTTCCGGTGTGCTTTCGGGCGTTACGATGGTATTTGTGCCGTCGATAAGCACCTTCTATATATCGCAGAAGCTCGGCGGCGGTACATTTGACCTCATCGGAGATACGATCGAACGTCAGTTCCAGCGCCCCGATACATACAATGTCGGCGCGGCGATATCGCTTGTAATGATGATACTCATCCTCATATCGATAGCGATAATGAACCACTTTGCCGACGATGGCGAAAACGCAAGCGGAGGTATGATAGTATGAAGCATCTTTCACGTGTTTTTATCGCCATCTGCTTTATTATACTTTACGCTCCCATTCTTGTTCTGATGCTGTTCTCCTTCAACAGCACGGCAAGCACAGGAGTTTTTGCGGGTTTCTCCCTGTACTGGTACCGCGAGCTTTTCCGCAGCAGTGATGTTTTCGGCGCGCTGCGCAACACGCTGATTCTCGCAGTCAGCTCCGCTGTTACCGCCACTGTAATAGGCACCTGCGCAGCTGTCGGACTCGACCGTATGCGCTCCCGCCGTATGCGCGGGCTTGTAAGCTCGGTCACCAATATACCTATGATGAACCCCGATATCGTTACCGGTGTTTCAATGATGCTGCTTTTTGTGTTCGTCGGTACGCTCATCGGCGCGACGGAAGACAAGCTCAACTTCTGGACGCTGTTCATTGCGCATGTGACATTCAACCTGCCCTATGTGATACTCAACATATCGCCGAAACTGAAGCAGATGGACCGCAACCTTCCCGAGGCGGCTCTCGATCTCGGGTGCACGCCCCTTCAGTCATTCTTCAAAGTAGAGCTTCCCGCCATCATGCCGGGCGTTATGAGCGGTCTTATAATGGCGTTCACGCTTTCGCTCGATGATTTTGTCATCAGTTATTTCACCTCCGGAAGCGATTTTCAGACTTTGCCTATACTCATCTACTCGATGACCAAGAAAGAGGTAAAGCCCGACATCTATGCTCTTTCCACCCTTATCATCATAACGATCCTTGTGCTTCTTATACTTTCGAATTTTGTCGGCAGTCGATCCGACGCTCACGCAAAAAAGAAGAACCATGCTAAGGAGGCGGCAAAGCGATGAAGAAAACCAAAGTTTTTTCACTGATACTTGCTCTTTTGCTGCTTGCGGCTTTCGTTGTCCCCGCGCTTTCATCCTGCGGCAAGGACTCCGGAACGCTCACGCTGAATGTCTACAACTGGGGCGAATACATCTCGGACGGCTCGGAGGATTCCTTCAACACCAACGCGGAGTTTGAAAAATGGTATTTTGAAAACTACGGCAAGCGTGTAAAGGTCAACTACACCACATATGCCTCAAACGAGGATATGTACGCCAAGCTGAAAAGCGGCGCCGTGCGGTATGACATAGTGATACCATCCGATTACATGATCGAGCTGATGATCGAAGAGGATATGCTTGAGGAGATCGATTTCTCCAATATCCCGAACTATCAATACATCGCCCCCGAATACCGCAACCTGTTTTACGATCCGGACAACCGTTATTCGATCCCCTACACCTACGGAATGGTTGGTATAATATACAACACCTCCATGGTCGAGGGAACGCCCGACGGCTGGGATCTCATGTGGAATGAGGACTACAAGGGAAAGATACTCAACTTCAACAATCCCCGCGATGCATTCGGAACCGCCATGTACCGCCTCGGGATCGATGTAAACACCACCGAGCATTCCGACTGGGACGCGGCGTTTGAGGCTCTCAAGGCACAAAAGCCACTGGTGCAGAGCTATGTAATGGATGAGATCTTCAATAAAATGAAGGGTGCGTCCGCCGCCATTGCCCCCTATTATGCAGGCGATTTTCTCACCATGTACGGCGACAACGAGGATCTTGCGTTTTATTACCCCAAGGAGGGCACGAACGTTTTTGTTGACGCCATCTGCATTCCCAAGGGAACACAGCACAAGGAGCTTGCGGAGGCTTATATAAACTTCCTGCTTTCCGAAGAGCCTGCGGTGGCAAACGCCGAATACATCGGCTACGCCTCCCCGAATATGCTCGTGCGTGAAAGCGAGGAATACGCCGAGGTGATGAATGAAATGCATCCCGAGGCATACAATATCCTTTACCCCGACAATGTTGATTTTCTTGCATCCTACTATCAGAATCTTTCCAACGAAACGCGCGACTACATGAATTCCCGTTGGGAGGACCTCAAGATAGAAAGCTCTGTCGGCAGCGGCATATATGCCACGTGCGCCGTAATACTTGCAGTGCTTGCAGGATGGGCGATATTCAGTGCGGCAAGGAAAAAATACCGTGCAAAATTCTACGAATAATATTGCAGGAGGCAGCATATGAACACACGCAAAACACTCACAAGGATTATCACAGGTCTGTTTTTCATAGTTATCGGCATCGGCTATGTGGGCAAATTTGCGGGGATATGGCCTGAATTCACAATATTCTTCCCCGGCTGGTGGACGCTCTTTATAATCGTACCGATGATACTGTCGATCATAAATGACGGTCCGGGAATATTCAACATCGCGGTCCTGCTCATCGGCGTTGCACTGCTTCTTTCAAACGATGCGTACGGCATAATAGAATTCAAGCAGTTCATCTGGATAGCGCTCGCCGCGCTCCTGATCCTCGTAGGCATACGTATTATCTTTGAGCCGACAATACGCCGCGCAAAATACAACCGTACCCTGCGCGAGAACGCTCCTGCCGGAACATACTACAGCGACAGCGGCGAAAAAAAGAAACTGAACGCCAGCTTTACCGGGTACACGGAAAGCTTTGCCGGGCAGACCTTTGACGGAGCCGAGGCTTCAGCATCCTTCGGCGAGCTTACGCTCGATCTGCGCGAAGCCTTTTTCACGCATGACACCGTAATAAACGCCTCGGCTTCGTTCGGTACGGTAAAAATACTTCTTCCGGACAATGTAAACATAAAGCTCAATCCTTCGTCCTTTTTCGGAAGCGTAAACAACAGGCATGTAAACCCGCCCGCCTCCGGACTGCCGAATGTTATCATCAATGCAAGTGCGTCCTTCGGCTCGGTCGAAGTAAAGTAAAACTGCCGGATTCAATGTTTGGTGACAGCCGCGCCGACGCGCGGCTGTCACCACTTGTTTTTTTGTTCTGTATATGATATAATTCATACGTGAAACGGAGGACTCAGAAATGTACAGACTTATGATAGTAGAGGACGACCGCGGGATAGCCGATGCGATAGCGGCTCATGCGCGCTCGTGGGATTTTGACGTACACTGCGCCGGGGACCTTCGCGCCGTGAGCGCCGAATTCGCCGCGTTCAATCCGCACATCCTGCTTCTCGATATTTCCCTGCCGTTCTTCAACGGATATCACTGGTGCTCGGAAATACGCAAAATATCCAAGGTCCCGATAATATTCATATCCTCCGCCGCCGACAATATGAATATCGTTATGGCTATGAACATGGGCGCCGATGATTTCATTGCAAAGCCGTTCGATATTTCGGTGCTTATGGCAAAAATACAGGCTCTTTTGCGCCGGTCATACGATTTTGCTCAGTCATCACCAGTCATAGAGCATCGCGGCGCCTTTCTTGACACCGGCGACAACTCGCTGACATACCGCGGCGAGCGCATACCGCTGACAAAAAACGAATACCGGATACTTCTCTGTCTAATGGAGAACCGCGAAAAGACCGTCAGCCGTGAAAAACTGATGGAAAAGCTGTGGGAGAGCGACGCTTTTGTTGACGAAAACACTCTCACGGTCAATGTAAACAGGCTGAGAAAAAAGCTCGACGCAGCAGGGCTCGGCGGCTTTATAACAACAAAATTCGGAGTGGGATATATCATTGAGTAGTACGCAAAAGCCCGGCGGCAGCGGGTTCTTTCTGAAATATCTGCGCGCACATCTGACAGCGATCATTGCGTACGCGCTTTGCTGCCTTATATTTACCGTAACGTTTGCTCTTTATCATCTGCCGCTGAAAGCAGTCCTCTACCCGATCGTCCTGTCGGCAATAGTATGCGCCGGAGTTGCGGTATACGGATATTTGCGCGCGCTAAGGCATCACAGAACGCTCTGCGATATAAAGAAACTTACCGCCGCAACGATAACATCTCTGCCCGAAGCTTACGGTGAGACCGATACCGATTACGCCGACATCATCGCGATGCTCCGGCGCGAGGCGGAGACCTCCCAAGAACGCGCTCTTGAACGCTACCGCGATACTGTTGACTATTATACGGTATGGGCGCATCAGATAAAAACACCGATAGCATCTATGCGGCTCACCCTGCAAAACGAGGATTCCGCCCTCTCGCGGCGGCTGTCGTCGGAGCTTTCGCGCATAGAGCAATATGTTGAAATGGTGCTTGCATATCTCAGGCTCGACTCCGAATCCGGAGATTATGTTTTCAGAAAATACGATCTCGATATGATACTCAGACGTTCGGTACGCCGTTTTTCGGGCGATTTCATCGCCAAAAGGATACAGCTCGACTATTCTCCCGTCGGACGCACAATCGTGACAGACGAAAAATGGCTTTCATTTGTTATCGAACAGATACTGTCAAACGCGCTGAAATACACGCCGGGCGGCAGTGTGAGTATATTCATGGACGGTGACATTCTCAAAATAAAGGACACAGGCATCGGGATAGCGACCGAGGATCTGCCGAGAATATTTGAAAAAGGCTACACAGGCTATAACGGCCGCACAGATATGCACGCAAGCGGGATAGGGCTTTATCTGTGCCGCCGTATATGTGAAAATTTGTCGATCGCG
>CAUABN010000093.1:0-5741 GCA_958427275.1 uncultured Anaerotruncus sp. | reverse complement strand
GCCGCTCCCGCGCCGGAGGCAAAAAGAATATACGGCATCAACTCCGACTACGCCGTACTTATGGACGCCGCAACGGGCGCCGTGATAGCGGAGAAAAATTCGGACGCGATGATGTATCCCGCCTCGCTGACCAAAATAATGACGCTGATAGTCGCCCGAGAGCGCATAAGCGACCTCGACAGCACAGTGACCTTTACGCGCGGAATGCTTTATTCGCTTGAGCTTGATGCGATGAAGGTGGGCTATCAGGTGGGCGAGCGCGCCTCGGCGATCGACCTTATGTACGGAGCGATGCTCCCCTCGGGCTGTGACGCCACGGTGGGGCTTGCCTATATGTGCGCCTCCGATGAAGCGGCATTTGCCGGGCTGATGAACGAAAAAGCCCTCTCGCTCGGGCTGACGCGCACTCATTTTGCAAATTCCTCCGGTCTGCATGACCGCAACAACTACACGACCGCGCACGAGCTGGCGACCGTATTCGCCTACGCCCTCGGCGACGAGCTGATGAGGAAGATAATCTGCACTGACAGCTACACCACCTCGGGCGACGGGAGCGATCCCGCCACGCGGCACAAGCTGACCGACAGGCTTTTCCTCAATATGCGCGAGTACGATTCCTCCTACGGCGCGGTGAAGCTGCGCGGATTCACAATGCTTGGCGGCAAGACCGGCTATGTTGACGAATCCGGAAGCTGTCTTGCCTCGTATGTGATGTCGGACTCCGGCAGGCGGTATATCATCGTGACCGGAAGCGCGCGCAATATGGCGGAGGTGCTGGCGGATCACTATAATATTTTGATGAAATACGCAGAGCAATAGCCAAAGGGACTGTTAAAAGCTCAAATTGAGCTTTTAACAGTCCCATGATTTATTTACCGTTAACGTCCGGCGCGGGATTCTCGATAGTTGCCGCAAAGCCCTCGGGAGTATCGGCGGCGTCGATGACCAACGTGCTGCCGGGAAGCGGGTCGCCCGCTATGACGGTCTTTGCGATAAGCGTCTCGATAACGGACTGGATATACCTCTTGAGCGGACGTGCGCCGTACACGGGGTCGTATCCGTTTTCCGCGATCTTTTCGCGGGCTGCGTCGCTCACGCGCACACCGAGCTGACGTTCGGCAAGGCGGCGCGAAAGATCGGCAAGCTGAAGCCCGACGATGGCGCCGATGTTGTCCCTTGTGAGCGGCTTGTAGAAGACGGTCTCGTCAAGTCTGTTGAGGAACTCGGGACGGAAACTGCGGTGCAGTATCTCGCTCACGCCGCGCCGCGCCTCATCCGAGATGCTTCCGTCCGGCAGAATGCCGTCAAGTATCAGGTCGGAGCCGAGGTTGGAGGTGAGAATGATGATGGTGTTTTTGAAATCCACCGTTCTGCCGCGGCTGTCTGTGATCCTGCCGTCGTCAAGCACCTGAAGCAGAATGTTGAAAACGTCGGGATGAGCCTTTTCGATCTCATCGAACAGCACCACGGCGTAGGGCTTGCGGCGCACTGCCTCGTTAAGCTGTCCGACCTCCTCGTAGCCGACATATCCGGGAGGCGCTCCGATAAGGCGCGAGACCGAGAATTTCTCCATATATTCGCTCATGTCGATACGGACAAGACTCTTTTCATCATCAAACAGCGCCTCGGCAAGAGCCTTTGCAAGCTCGGTCTTGCCGACGCCGGTGGGTCCTAAGAAGAGGAACGAGCCTATGGGACGGTTCGGGTCCTGAATGCCCGCACGCGAGCGCAGCACAGCCTCGCTGACCTTTCTGACGGCTTCGTCCTGACCTATCACGCGGCGGTGAAGCACATCCTCAAGTCCGAGCAGCTTCTTTTTCTCGCTTTCCATGATTTTTGAAACGGGGATGCCCGTCCAGCGCGCAACGATCCTTGCGATTTCGTCGTCGGTCACCTCGTCGCGCAAAAGCGTGTCGCCGTCGTTCTTGCGGACGGTCTCCTCAAGACCCTCAAGCTCCTTCTGGAGCGAGGGCAGCTTGCCGTACTTCAGCTCCGCCGCCTTGCCGAGATCGTACTCGTTCTGCGCGCGTTCGATATCGGCATTGGTCTTTTCTATTTCCGCACGAAGAGCGCGGACGCGCTCTATCGACGCCTTTTCGTTGTCGAGCTTTGCCTTCATCGCGTCGAACTCTGCCCGAAGCCCCGCAAGTTCCTCGCGTATCTTTGCAAGATGGTCACGCGAGAGATTGTCCGTTTCCTTTGTCAGCGCCTGCTCTTCGATCTCAAGCTGCATTATGCGGCGGCGGCGATCGTCAAGCTCCTGCGGCATAGATTCCATTTCCGTTTTTATCATCGCGCACGCCTCGTCCACAAGGTCTATCGCCTTGTCGGGCAGAAAACGGTCGGAAATATAACGGTTTGAAAGCGTTGCCGCGGCGATGAGCGCGCGGTCGTGTATCTTTACGCCGTGAAAGACCTCGTATCTCTCCTTGAGTCCGCGCAGTATCGAGATCGTGTCCTCCACAGACGGCTCGGGGACCATGACGGGCTGGAAACGGCGTTCAAGCGCCGCATCCGTCTCGATGTACTTGCGGTATTCGTCAAGCGTTGTGGCGCCTATGCAGTGTATCTCGCCGCGCGCCAGCATCGGCTTCAAGATATTGCCGGCATCCATTGCGCCGTCGGTCTTGCCCGCGCCGACAATGGTGTGGACCTCATCTATGAACAGGATAATCCTGCCTTCGCTCGCCTTGACCTCGCCGAGCACCGCCTTGAGCCTTTCCTCAAACTCGCCGCGGAACTTTGCGCCGGCAATGAGCGCGCCCATATCGAGCGAAAACACCGTGCGCCCGCGCAGATTTTCCGGCACGTCGCCGCGCACTATACGCTGTGCCAGTCCCTCCGCGATAGCGGTCTTGCCCACACCGGGCTCACCGATAAGGCAGGGGTTGTTTTTGGTCTTACGCGAAAGGATGCGTATCACATTTCTTATTTCGTCGTCACGCCCGATAACGGGATCGAGCTTTTGCGCACGCGCCAGCTCAACAAGGTCCTGACCGTACTTTTTCAGTGAGTCGTAGGTCGCCTCGGGGTCGTCGCTCGTTACCTGTCGGTTGCCGCGGACCGAGCGCAGCGCTTCAAGAAACGCGGCGCGGTCAAGTCCCGCGCGGCGCATAACGCCGCTTACGGCGTCATCGGGTTTGTCAAACAGACCGAGCATGATGTGCTCGACCGAGACATACTCGTCGTGCATGCCCTCCGCCTCGCTCTCGGCGGCGTTGAGCACCTCCTCGCAGGCGCGGGAGATGTAAACGCTCTCGGCGCCGGGACCGCTAACGCGGGGGAGCTTGGCAAGCGCCGCCTCAAGCCCCGAAGCGACGGTATCGGGAGACGCGCCCATTTTCTTTATAAGTTCGGATATCAGTCCGCCCTCCTGACGCACGAGCGCCAGGAACACGTGCGCAGGCTCGATGCGGCTGTTGCCGCGTTCTGTGGCGTCCGACTGTGCCGCGCGGAGCGCCTCTATGCTTTTTTGCGTATATTTCTGAAGATCCATTAAGTTTTCACCTCTTTTTAATGCCCGAAGGCGATAATCGATTTCTGTAATTAATTAATATGAAGTTTTCCCGCCGGCGGTACCTGCCAGCTCGCCGTATATCCTGCGCACCTCGCTCTCGGCGGCGGCAGGATCGTCCAGCAGCGCGAAGTAACGCTTGAGCGCGCTGTCAAACGAACCGACATACGCCGAAATGCGCCGCGCCGCAGCATCGGTATCGCTACCGTAGGAGCCGTGGAAGGTCCTGCGGAAACTGCCGTCGCGGTCGCATTGACATTCGGTGCCGTCAAGCGACGCCCAAAGCCTGAAAAACGCGCCGATATACAGCACGAGCAGATTGTTTTGCGTGCGAAGTCCCGCGCGGAACTCACCGCCCGTCGGCGTAAGCTCGACCGTGTAGCGCACGGTGGGATTATATTTATAAGCGAGCGTGGAGCGCAGGCAAAGCCGCGTATCGGCGCCACTCACGCGAAAGACCTCCCGCGCGCCGAGCAGTTCCTCGACTGCAGAAAATATGTCGCGGACCGCCGATTCGGAGGTGCTACAGGACAGATACTCCGCAAGTATGTGATTTACCAGCCCCGAGCGGTTTGTGCCGAGCCGGCGCGCCAGTCTGTCCGCCTCGGCTACCACCTCGTCGGAGAGCACCAGCGAATATACCCGTTTTGCCATTTTCGCTTCCTTCTTTCGTCCTCTTCTTACGCATATATTATAGCACGGTTTATATAGCTTGTCAAGTATTTTATATAAAAAAGTTTGCAAGTTTTGATTTTTTCTTTGCCCTCATCACTGCGTCCGGTAAATAAAATTTACTGCGCGCACGTCTTTTTTGTCACATGCGGTGGCATAATAGACAAATCCGCGCTTTTGGAGCCGCTCCGATGCGCGTGGACATAAAAATCTTTCTATCTGCTTGACTTTTTTATGTACATGTTGTATAATAATTGCGAGCACAAATTACGGAGGTAACAAAAATAATGAAAAAGCTCACCGCATTAATGCTGGCATTACTTATTGCTCTGTCCGCGGCAACAACTCTTGCAGGCGCTGCCGTTGTGACGACCGAGCCCGCTCCCACGTGGACGACGACCGAACCCGACCTTATCATAACCGAAATGTGCCCCGACACCCAAGGTGACGGAACAGGCGGATGCACCGACGGCAAGGACGTTTTTGAGATGTTTGAGATCTACAACAACTCTGATTTCACTCTCAACCTTTACGACTACTGCATAACCTACAACGGCAACAACGCCACCCACGATATGTTCGAAAACGCTATCGTTGAGACAACCCCCTTCCTCACCAACAACCAGTGGGAAGACAAGCCCGGCAACTACCTTGACGGCACCACTCTTCAGTTTACGAAGGATAAATACACCGTATGCGATCTTTCCAACCTTCCCAAGAACCCCGAGACCTGCTTCATCGAGCCCGGTGAATGCGTTGTCGTATGGTCGCTTTACTGCGAGCCTTATTACAACCTCTGGAACGAAGGCAAGGGTATGTCCATTGACGACTTCCGCTCCTTCTGGAAGATCCCCGAAAATGTAAAGGTCATTGCATGGGACGGCAACTCCAGCGGTGACTACGGCGGAAATGATAAGAACTTCAACCTGAAGAACTCCGGTTGCGGTTCCTACGGTATCGCCAAGTACAGCGACGCTCTCAACGCCGCCGCCAACACCGAAAAAACCACCAAGGACGCCAGCGGAAAGTACGGCTACATCAATATTTTTGATGAAAAGACCTACCGCGAGTTCGAGGATCTTGTAAGCTGGACCAATGTTGACTTCAACACCTTCGGCATGTCCTCTATGGCAAACTACACCTACAACTTCACCGTTGACTACGGCAAAGGCGCCGAGTTCTTCTCCGCCGCTTCCGGCAAGGAGCATCAGTACGACATCCGTCGCACCGCTTTCCTTGAAATGTATGCCACCGCTACGCCCGGCACACTTACCGACATCCAGAAGCTGACCCTCAAGAACTACAAGTTCAAAGCGGGCGAGAGCGTTGTCATCCCCGGCGCCGAGACCGTTGACTCTCTCCTTTACTCCATCTGGGCAGCCGAAGAAGGCAAGGAATTCACCGGCCTCAAGATAAACGGCACCGAGTACAAGGCAGGCGCGACCTTCACAGCCTCCGCCGCCGGTAAAGTGACCGTTGAGCCGATGTTCGGCACCAAGCAGGAGACCACGAAGCCCGAGACCACAAAGGCTCCCGAAGTCACCACCGTTCCCGA
>CAUABN010000092.1:0-5761 GCA_958427275.1 uncultured Anaerotruncus sp. | reverse complement strand
AGGTGGTGACGCCGATAAGGTTTTCTCCGGTCGGGGCAATGAGCGCTTCCTCAAGCATTTTCGGATTTCCGACGGCTCCCGCCGCGGTAAACGATCTGTAATATGCTCTCAGTCTCTCCTCTACCCTCTCGCGCAATTCCTTGTTCTCCCTGACGACCTCAAGGAAGTTCTTCATAAGCTCGTCGCGCTTATCCTTAAGCAGCTTATGTCCGCGGCGCGCGGCGGCGTAGCGGTTTTTGAGCCGTTTAAGCTCCATACGTGTAGGACTTACATTCGTTGCAGCCATTCAGCACGCGCCTCCTTTCCCTGTCAGTTTGATTTGGCGGTCTTGTTATCGCCGCGCCAGTATTTTGCGATGAATTCCGGCTTGATACGCTTCATCTCGCTCTTCGGCAGTATCGCAAGCAGTTCCCAGCCGAGGTCAAGAGTTTCCTCTATCGTGCGGTTCTCATAGAAGCCCTGATTGATATATCTCGCCTCGAACTCATCGGCAAATTTTGCGTAAAGTCTGTCCATCGGGGTCAGCGCCGACTCGCCGAGAACGACCATAAGCTCCTTTGCCTCGCGTCCGCGCGCATAGCTTGAGAAAAGCTGGTTCATAACGCCCGAATGATCCTCGCGCGTTCTGCCCTTGCCGATGCCCTTATCCTTAAGACGGGACAGCGACGGCAGTACGTCTACCGGCGGCATATAGCCCTTGCGGTACATCTCACGCGACAGAATGATCTGTCCCTCTGTGATATATCCGGTAAGGTCGGGGATCGGGTGAGTCTTATCATCCTCGGGCATTGAAAGTATGGGGATCATGGTTATCGAACCGTCAGAGCCAGCCTTACGTCCGGCACGCTCGTACATGGTTGCAAGGTCGGTATACATATATCCGGGATAGCCGCGGCGTCCGGGGACCTCACGGCGCGCTGCCGAAACCTCGCGCAGCGCCTCGGCGTAGTTGGTTATGTCGGTGATGATGACGAGCACGTGCATTCCGAGGTCGAACGCCAGATATTCCGCGGCGGTAAGCGCCATACGGGGAGCGGAAATACGCTCGATGGCGGGGTCGGATGCCAGGTTGCAGAACATGACGGTGCGTCCGATAGCTCCGGTACGCTTGAAGTCGTTGATAAAGAAGTCCGCTTCCTCAAACGTGATACCGACAGCGGCAAACACGACGGCGAAGTTTGATTTTTCGCTGCCGTCGCCGATGACCTTTGCCTGACGCGCTATCTGGGCGGCAAGGTCGGCATGAGGCAGACCGGAGCCGGAGAATATAGGCAGTTTCTGACCGCGCACCAGCGTATTAAGACCGTCGATGGTCGAAATACCCGTCTGAATGAACTCGGAGGGGTAATATCTCGCCGCCGGGTTGATAGGAGTACCGTTGATATCGCAGTATTTTTCGGGGATTATCCGTGCGCCGCCGTCGATAGGCTCGCCCATGCCGTTGAAAACTCTGCCCATGATGTCGGGAGACACGGCAAGGCGGACGCCGTGACCGGTGAATCTAACACGGCTCTCGGCAAGGTTGATGCCTGCGGCGGATTCAAAAAGCTGTACCAGCACATCACTGCCGTTGACCTCAAGCACGCGACAGCGACGGACAGAGCCGTCAGCCATTATGATCTCGCCCAGCTCGTCATACTTGACGCCCTCAACGCTCTTTATCAGCATAAGAGGACCGGCGACTTCTTCAATAGTTTTATATTCTTTTATCATTCCGCTCACTCCTTACGCTTTCGGTATCGCGGCTTCAAGCTCGGATTCAAGCTCCGCCTCGATCTTCTCGAATTCCGGCGCGTAACCGTCATTGGGCAGCGCCTTGGCTCTGCCTATTCTTTCACGCACGGGCAGGTCCGCTATTTCGTCTATCGATGCGCCGCGCTCAAGCGCGCGGCGGCTCTTGTCCTCAAAGCTGAATATGAGGCGGAGCAGACGGCACTGCTTTTCAAGCGGCGAATAGCTGTCGTTGTCGCTCATGGCATCCTGCTGCAGGAAGTCCTCACGCAGCGAACGCGCAACCTCAAGGGTCAGGCGGTCGGAGGGGGACAGCGCATCGGCGCCGATGAGCTGTACTATTTCATTCAGCTCCGCTTCGTTCTGAAGCGTTTTGAGGCACCGCTGTGTCAGCGGCATCCAATCGCGCGACACATTGTCGGCAAACCAGCCGGTAAGTCTTTCGCGGTAAAGCGAATAGGAATTCAGCCAGTTTATCGCCGGGAAGTGACGGCGGTATGCCAGAGAGGAATCAAGTCCCCAGAACACCTTGACGATACGCAGCGTCGCCTGTGTTACAGGCTCGGAAATATCGCCGCCGGCGGGAGAGACCGCGCCGATAGCGGAAAGGGCGCCCTCGCGTCCGTCGGAACCGAGGCAGGTGACCTTTCCGGCGCGCTCATAGAACTGCGCCAGACGCGAGGTAAGGTACGCGGGGTAGCCCTCCTCGCCGGGCATTTCTTCAAGTCTGCCGGACATTTCGCGCAGAGCCTCTGCCCAACGCGAGGTGGAGTCGGCTATTACGGCAACGGTATAGCCCATGTCGCGGTAATATTCCGCTATCGTGATACCGGTGTAGATGGACGCCTCACGCGCCGCGACCGGCATATCCGATGTATTTGCAATAAGAACGGTACGCTCCATGAGCGTTCTGCCCGTGCGCGGGTCGCGCAGCTCGGGGAACTCACGCAGAACGTCGGTCATTTCGTTTCCGCGCTCGCCGCAACCGATATAGACCACAAGATCAACGTTGCTCCATTTTGCAAGCTGGTGCTGAACGACCGTTTTGCCCGAACCGAAGGGTCCGGGAACGCACGCGGTACCGCCGCGCGCTATCGGGAAAAGCGAGTCGATGGACCGCTGACCGGTTACCATAGGCTCTGTGGGCGGGAGCTTACCGGCGTGCGGGCGCGCCACACGGACGGGCCACTTCTGCATGAGCGTCAGCTCATGTGTGTTGCCGTTTGCATCCTCCACCACGCCGATCTTATCGGTCACGCGGTAATCGCCGGAGCGTATAGACAGTAGTGTGCCGCTGATGCCGGGCGGTACCATGACCTTATGCGTAAGCGCCTCGCTCTCATCGACCGTTCCGAGAATATCGCCGCCGACAACGCGTGCGCCGCGCTGTGCCGTGGCATCAAAATGCCACACCTTTTCACGGTCAAGGGCGGGAGAAACTATGCCGCGTGTGAGGTTTGAGCCTGCCATTTCACGCAGCTTTTCAAGCGGACGCTGGATACCGTCGTATATGTTTCCTATAAGCCCCGGTCCCAGCTCGACCGACAGAGGTGCGCCGGTCGATGTAACGACGTCCCCGCGTCCGAGTCCCGCGGTCTCCTCATAGACCTGGACCGATGCGCGGTCGCCGTGCATTTCGATTATTTCACCGATTAGCTTGTCTTTGCCTACGTGAACAACGTCGAACATGTCGGCGCGTCTCATGCCCTCGGCAACAACAAGCGGACCGGATACCTTTAAGATCTTACCTTCGATCAATTCCATTTTATTTCATGCCTTTCTCGGCTATTTGCGCCCGATTGGTCAGACTATGCCGCCGGACGGCGCAGGTCCTGCGGTATTTTCCGGAGATCAGAGAATATCACTGCCCACGGCGCGCTTTACGCGGTCGTGCAATGCCTTCATGCCGAATCCGCCGTCGCTTCCCGCTGACGGGATCGGCAGTATCGCGGGCGTCGGAACATCGTCAAAGCCCGCAATATCCTCGGCAAGCGCCGCGGCGTATTCCTCGGTTATGAATATCACCGCATAGCCAACGTCCGGCGCACCGTCGGAGTTCACTCCGGTGGTCGCTCTGCGCAAAGCAAGACGTGCCGCTTCGGCATCCTGCGCCTCAAGTATCGTAAAACCGAGCGCGGAAAAGCCGAGTATATCCTGTCTGCCGCCTATGACTGCTACTTTATACATTGTAAATCATCCTCCCGGCGGTGCTCAGGCGATCCTGAGTCTTTCTTCGATAAGCGAACGGTCATCGCCCGCTTCTATCCCGGACAGGATGATGCGCAGGTTTTTGACCTCGTATTCAAGCGCGGCGATATACCCGATAACCGGGTAAGCGCCGAGAAGCTGCATCCTTGTCGCCGCATCGACGGCGGCACGGAAGTCGTCGTCAAACGCATGCGACATGCGCTCAAGAGACGCGGCATCGCTTCCCGCGCTCCGCAGCGCCCTTGCCGCATCCGGATATCCGGCGTCATCGGCAAGCGTCGCAAGCGCTGTAAGGCTGTCGGCATTGCGCAGTTTTTTCATATCTATCCTGCCGCCGGAAATGACCGAATCGTCAAATACCGCGCGGCGCATACCGGCATCGCGCAGGCGCAGGACACGCGCCGCGGTGAGCAGATTCGTCGCATCCGTCTTGCGCTCAAGCAGCGCAACGACCTCGCGTATACCGGTCGCACGTGCAGCCGTGCGCATATCGGCAAAGCAGGCGCGGTCGAGCAGTGAATCCACGGTGCGCGAATTGCCGCTCTTGCCCAGTGCCTCGGACGCCATGCCCGCCGCCCGCGACATATTCGGGAGCGTCTCCGCAAATACCGAAAAATCGTTTTTTTCCGCCGCCGCTATAACATCGTCGGCAGGTATAAGACCGCACCTTATCATAAGGGGAGCGGCATCTCTGCCGCCGGCGCGGCATTTTATCGCGGATTTAAGGTTGTTGCAGTCGTATCTCATTCTGCACAGCTGAGCGAGCGGTGTGCTCGGGCAGAATGAAAGGAGCGTTTCGTATCTTTCGGCAAGATAAGCGGTAAGCGCCGCCTCCGTGCCGTCCGCCGCGGTGTCAAAACCGTACTCGGCGATACGCGACATAACGTCGGCAGCATCGCGCGCACGCGCAAGATCGCGTATCCTCGCCTCGGGTATCAGCTCGCACGACATTGCCGAGACCTTTGCCGCCGCATAGCGGTAATCCTCCTCGCGGTATTTACCCGCACATGCCGCGCGCTCAGTCATTTTTAACTTCTCCGCCGCCGAACAGTGCGCGGCATACATCCGCCTCAAGCGACGGACGCGCCTCCGCTATCAGCGCGGCGACCGAACAATCCACGCGCGTTTCACCGAAATCGAGCCACAGCCCGCCGCTTATGCGCGCCTCACCATCGGAGAGCTGCCAGTCAATGCCGTCTCCCGACGCCTTCATGTGTTCGATGAGCGCACGTCCGAAGCTTACGCGGTCGGAGCGGTTGAGCGTTACAACGCACTTGCCGCTCTGCCCCGCCGATGCCTCACGTGCCAGGGCGACCAGGAAGCCGAGATAATTTTCACTCGGCATCCCGCATATTTTCTTTTCAGCCGCGCTGAAAGCGGCATCTATCGCACGGCACCTGCCGGCAAGCAGTATACCGCGCCTTTCTGTCTCCGCGGCGGCACGGGCGCGCGATACAACGCTTGCGCTCTCTGTGTCGGCGGCATCCTCCGCGGCAGCCCTCAGCTTTGCCGCGTTTTCCTCGGCGGCGGCAAGAACAGCAGCGCACTCGGCGTCAGCCTCGGCAAGTATCCGTGCGGCGTCAGCCTCGGCGGAGGCAATTATTTTGTTTGTTACTTTTTCAAGTCCCACCATCGGTTTTGCTGCCTTTCACGGTAATATCGGAAAGTCCGCAGATCAAAGTCCTGCGGGAGCAAGCATAACGAGCAGGAAGGAGCAGATCAGCGAAAGAAGCGCGTAAAGCTCGACCATAGCGGTAGCGGTGACAGCCTTACCGGATGCCTCGGGACGCTTGGCGACCATTGCAACACCGGCGGATGCAAC
>CAUABN010000091.1:0-5803 GCA_958427275.1 uncultured Anaerotruncus sp. | reverse complement strand
GCAGGTGCAGTCTTGTAAAGATGTATAATGCCATGCTCCTGGAGGTTCTGACAGCGCGCTATCGTTATGGGGACCAGGAATATTCCCAATCCGCCGTAAACAAAGTTGCCGAAAAGCATTGCAAAAATGGTGAGCAGCGGATGCATGCCGACCGTGTCGCCCACGATCTTTGGCTCGATTATCTGGCGTATTATGCTTATTATCACCCAGACGATGATAAGTCCGACTCCGCGTCCGACATTTCCGGTGAGCATGGATATCACCGCCCACGGCACGAGCACCGTGCCGGAGCCGACTACGGGCAGGATATCGAACACCGCAATTCCCGCCGCTAGTCCGAACGGATTTTTTTCACCGACGCAGAAAAGTCCCAACGAAAGCTCGGCAAACGTAATGAGCATTATTATAAGGTATGATGTGAGGTATTTCCATATCACCTTGCCCAGATGCTCCGCGACCGAGGCGATAAAGCGCCGCTTTTCATCGGGGAGCTGACGGATGATGAACGCCTTTATCGAATCATAGTCCATGAGCATAAAGGCGGTGGATATTATAGTTATTACGATATTGAGCAAAATCGACGGCACCGACGTTGCGTACGAGCCGACAAACGCGAGCGCCTTGCCGGAGAAATCCGAGATCGCAGTGCTGAGAGAGGATATCACATTTGCGGCGGTCTCGTCGATATCAGTCGTGCCTTGAGAGTTGAAATTTTCAATTATCTCCGACACCATGGACGCGGCTGCTTTGAGCGCCGGAGTGACGGTCTGATTGAAAAAATCGGGCAGGCGCGCGATAAGAATGCCGATATAGCCTATCAGCTTTATCACGAGCAGAACTACGAGCAGTCCTATCGTGCCGTAAAACAGCACAACGAAAAGCGCCGATGCCGCTTTGCTGTTGAAGTGCAGCTTTTCCACACACAGCCGCACGAGCGGGCGCAGAAGGAGCGTCACAAGCAGAGCGATGACAAACGGAAAAAGTGCCGGCAGCGCGTACCGGACTATCAGGATCGACAGGCCGAAAAGTATAACGAAATAAAAGAAATTGATTATAAACCGTTTTTGCTTTTCAATATTCAACAGACATTCCTCCCCCGATAATGTATAGTATCCTATTTAATATCATACCACAAAACCGCCTCACGGTCAAGAAAAAAAGGTTTCGGGTCGTAAAAAACTCATTCTGAGTTTTTTACGACCCGAAACCTTTACCTTCAACCCATAATAAGTCCCGCGACAAGGCCCACAACGCCCGTCATAAGCATGACAAGTATCGGGTTGCTTTTGAATTTGCGAAGCAGGAATAATGCCGCCGCAAACGTGCAAAGCCCCACCCGGTTCACATCCGTCGCGGCAAGCGCCGACCATGCGGCGCCTCCGGTGAGCATATTTACGAACATCTTGATGCCCGCCGATGCTATAAGCGCCACGACTGCGGGACGCAGGCAGGAAAGTACGCTCTGAAGCGCAGGCAGTGTGCGGTATTTGAAATAGATAAGCCCGAGCACCGACACTATGATGAGAGACGGCAGGAGGCACCCGAACGTTGCCGTTATCGCTCCGGGAATGCCGGCAATGCGCAGTCCGACGAATGTCGCGGAATTTACCGCGATAGGTCCGGGGGTCATTTCCGCTATCGTGACAAGGTCGGTAAATTCGCTTATCGACAACCAGCCGTATTTTTCAACTGCGAGCGACTGTATCAGCGGTATCGCGGCATACCCGCCGCCGATGCTGAAGGTGCCTATCTGCAGAAAGGCAAGAAAAAGCTCAAAAAGATCGGTCATTTTGCCGCCTCCTTTTTCGCTCTGCGCGAGGAAACGACAGCGCGCACCGCACCGCACGCACCGGCGGCAAGGATGACCCAGATAACGTTCACCTTAAGGAAGAATACAAGCGCGAACGCCATCGGCATTATAACGAGCGCCCATATATCGCGCTCCTTTATCGGCTTTGAGCCGAGAGAGCAAACGACATCGCATATCACCGCCGCAACGCCCGCCTGCATACCGTGCAGCACAAGAGCCACGTATCTGTTTGACTCGAACGCGGCATAAAACAGCGATATCACGCTGAGTATGAGCATAGGCGGGATGACCGTACCGAGCACCGCGGCGACCATGCCGGGAAATCCGCCGACACGCCAGCCCACAAGTATCGCCCCGTTTACGGCGATGGCGCCGGGCGAGGACTGCGCTATTGCGGTCATATCAAGAATCTCGGTATCGTCTATCCAATGCAGCTCGTCGGCAAAGCGGCGCTTCATGAATGTGACAATAACAAATCCGCCGCCGAAGGTGCAGGAGCTTATGTAGAGCATGCTGTAAAACAGCGTCCATATGCGGCGGAGCCTGCTTACGGGCTTTGCCTCCGCCGCGATTTTATTTTCTGTCGTCTTATCCGGCATATCAGCGACCTCAGAAGCTGCGCGCCGCATCAACAAATGCGCCGAAAAGCGCCGCAGCCTCCGGTCTTGTCTCGGCAAGCAGTTCAGGATGCCACTGCACTGCCACAAGATACCTTCCCGCCTCGCGCGTCTCAAGCCCTTCAACTGTCCCGTCGTCGGCGCGCGCGACCACGGCAAGCGAGTCCGCCGGGCGCTTTACCGCCTGGTGGTGAAAGCTGTTGACCATGACCGACTCCGCCCCGAGTATCTCCGCAAGGCGCGAGCCGTGTGCGACCGTGGCATGTTGTGTCACCTCGGCTCCCGGCTCGGTCTGGTGGTGTCCGGGAATGTCCTGATAAAGCGAGCCGCCGAGCGCTACGTTTATCGACTGTATGCCGCGGCAGATGCCGAATATCGGCTTTCCGGTTGGATATATGCGCTCCCAGAGCGCAAATTCAAATGCGTCACGCACGGGGTCTATCTCAACGGTATCGTTCAGCACAGACTCCCCGTATCTCGCGGGATCGACATCGACGCCGCCCGCGTAAAGAAAGCCGTCGAGCGAGGCAAATCCGTCAAGCATTTTTTCGTCATCGGTGTACGGAAGAAAGAACGGTATCCCGCCGGCGCGGAATACAGCCTTTGCATACGCTGTGCTCATTTTTATCTTGCCGCCGCTGACCGACGGCGCTATCCCTATGACCGGGCGGTAAATACCATCATCCTTCATCTTCTCGTTCCCCCTTCAAATCTTTCACGGTATGTGCGTCCGAGCGCTCCCCAGAGCGCGGGAACGATAATGAGCGCCGCGCAAAGTTCGATAACTCCGTTTACCCCGACGATGGTTTTAACGACAGTGGAAAACACCTGTGCGATGTCAGTGGTCCCGAGAGCGCCGAAGAAATGGAGCATCGTCAGCACCAGCACGGTGTTTGTGAGCGTTCCCGCAAGCGCAGCAACGCCCGCGGCAAGTATCTCGCGGTCGCGCTGAGCCATACGGCGGCGCGCTGCCTGCTCCTCAAGGCTTTTCTTTGAATATCTGCCGGCTGCAAGCGCAAACACCAGTCCCGCAACGATGCCCACTATGATACGCGGCAGCACCGAAACAAGCGGATTCTGAAACGGTATGTTCCCCGCCTCGGGGTTGAGATATGCCTTGACGACGCAGGTGATTCCCCACACGCCGCCAAGCAGGGCGCCGTACTTCCAGCCGAGAAACACCGCGCCTATTATAACGGGGATATGAAGTGTGGTTATAGCTATCCCGCCGGGAAGATAGGTGATATATCCGGTATACGGAACGGCAGTCATAACTATTATTATGGCAATAAACACCGCGGCAAGGACGAGCTTTTTCACATTCATCTTTTTTGATCTTGACATGACATTACTTCCTTAAAGCATTATATGCGTACTGCATGCGCATCCGCTTATATATTATAGTATATTCCGGAGAGGAAATCAACCTTCGGGGCAATAATTTTCACCTTTGCACAGCATATGCGGCGCTTTTGCGGATATAACTGTTGATTTTCGCTCCGCTATGTTATATAATATAAACATAAAATCAATTTGAAAGGAAGCCCGGGCATTGCCCGGACAGTGATTGAAATGAGACTCGGAATCTCCACCGATATGTTTTACGGCAGACGCAGAGCGTCGTCGGTCCCCACATACGCTGAAATGACGGCAGCGGCAGCCGACGCGGGCTTTGACGTTGCCGACCTCAGCTTTGCGTCATCGGTCGATGCGCGCGACGAGCTTGCCTCCGCCGCATGGGAGCGCTCGGTAGACGCAGTGGGCGAGGTCGCCGCCAGACGCGGCTTGCCGATAGTGCAGATAACGGCTCCCTACGATCCCTTTATATTTATACGCGGCTCACAGCCGGATGCCGAAAAGGTCGCTCATATCTGCGAAATGACCCGCCGCTCTGCCATTGCCGCAGCAAGGCTCGGCGCCGGATGGCTCATCGTGCGTCCGCTCTCCGACACGGTGAACTGCGAATACGACACCGGAGCGGAGCTTGCCGTCAACCGCGAGTTCTACGCGCCTCTTGTCGAGGTATGCCGTCGCGAGGGCGTGGGCATAGCCTTTGAAAACATGTGCAACTATGCGCACTTCGATCTGCGCCGTGTTTACGGCGAGAATCCCGAGGATCTCACAGCTCTTGTCGATTCATACGCCGACGCGTCTGTCGGCGTATGCTGGAACTTCGGTCACGCCAACTTCATGCTTGCAGACCAGCCGCGCGCGCTGCGCAAGCTGGGCAATCGCATAAAGGCAACGCACGCCTCCGACAACCGCGGCGAGGTGAACTCAAAGCTCATTCCCTTTGTCGGCGGCAATGTAAAATGGGAAAAGATAATACCGGCGCTGCGCGAGATCGGCTACGCCGGCGATCTTACCATAGACGCGCCGAGCTACACAAAGGATTTCCCCGATGCGCTCATGCCCGACGCGATGCGTTTTGCACTTGAGGCGGGCAGGCATCTGCTCTCCCTCTGAGGCTCTCCTATGCAATCCCCGAAGCTTGAGGCGCGTCCGTCGCGCCGCGGTCCCGGCAGCATAATTGCCGGCGTTATCCTTACCCTTATAATCGCCCTGCCCGTGATAATGGCGGTCAGCGCGGCGATATACTACATTCTCGGCCCCGCCGAGGGCTATCTGCACGCCGACTGTTCGGATTCTCTCTACTGGGCAAATGCGTCATACGAGTCCGGCAAGGTATTCGATCCGACCTTCCGCTACGCGGCGCTGCTCCCCTTTTCCGCACAGCTGTGGATGACCCCGCTTGTGGCTGTCTTCGGTTTTACCATGAAGGCTCAGAACATCGGCATGATAATATTCGTGCTCGTTTTCTGCGCTTCTCTCTGGTACTTCTGCCGCCGTGCCGAAATGAGCATAGGCTGGTGCACCCTGTCGGTCGGTATAACGCTGATGGTGCTTTGCTCCTCCGACAAACTTCGCGAGATAATGCTCGGGCATGTGATATATTACAGTCTCGGGCTTGTGCTTTTCTTCCTCATGGCGGGGCTGTGCCTTTCCGTGACCAAGCTCGGCGGCGAGCTTTTGTCGCTGTCCGACGAAAAAAAGCCCGTCTCACGCCGTGTCATGTTCGGGCTTACCGTACTGGCTCTTCTTGTCGTATCTGCGGGAAGTGCCACCGACGGCACGCAGATGCTCGTGCTTGCAACGCTGCCCGCTCTCGGCGGTGTGGCTGCCGAAAGATTTTTCTCCGGAAAGTGCCGTCTTTTCTCGCGTGAGAACATTCCCGTCGGCATGGCGTTGCTTTCCGTTCTCGCCGGGACGCTTCTCGGCACCGTGGTGCTGAAGCTGATGACGCGCGGCGGCATCTCCGCCGAAAAATACACCGGCGTATACTCGGCATACCAGAACTCCTCCAAGTGGCATGACA
>CAUABN010000090.1:0-5813 GCA_958427275.1 uncultured Anaerotruncus sp. | reverse complement strand
AGCCATGCCGACTCAGTCGCGCAGGTAGAACAGCTGTGCGCTTCTTACCTTACCGTGACTGATCACTTCGACACCTGCAACGTTGGGAGAGTGGATCGGGAAAGTCTTTTCGACACCGCAACCGTAGGAAACACGTCTTACGGTGAATGTCTCGGAGATGCCGCCGCCGCGCTTAGCGATAACGGTTCCGTCAAAAAGCTGGATTCTCTCACGGTTGCCTTCCTTTATACGGCAGGAAACACGAACGGTGTCGCCCACTTCGAATTCAGGAAGAGTTTCCTTTAACTGCTCGTTGGTAATAGCTGCAATGTAATCCATTTCAGCCCCTCCTTTTTTTGAATTAGGATATCGGAACATTCATGCAGAGCCCGCAGCGGACTGCTCCGTTCCGGAATGACCCGGACTTGAGTATTATATCATATTACGACTGATTTTGCAATAGTTTTCCGAAAAAAACTTTTATAAAAATGCAAAAAGCTTAGTTTCATCACTTTTTGGCGCAGCCCCTGCCGCCGAGCATACGCTTCATACCGCGAAGCAGCATAAGAAGCCCGTCGATTATAGGCTTGGCGTTGAGCGCAACGATGATCACAAAGCACACACCCTCGATGACCATCCAATACCTGACATCCAGGACCATAACAACGCACTGGATAACGAGAAGCACCGAATTGAAGAGCAGTGTTGTCGGATGCATATCGAAACTGACATATCTTTGCGTATTGACCGCACGGATGATAAACACTATGAAATAGCTTATCGCCGCCGCTATTGCCGCTCCCTGCGCCCCGAGACTCGGGATAAGAAGCATACACACAGTAACGTTTATCACCGCTCCGCACATCGACGTGAGGAACGACATCATGCTTTTCTTCTTCACCATATAAATGCTGCCGAGGAATGTCGTGACCGCCGAAAAGGTCGTGGCTATAACAAGCGTAGGCATATACTGCCATGCCGAATAGTACGACTGCGCCAGCATTATACGAGCAAATATCTTTGCAAGCGCCGTGAGCGCCGACGCCGCCATAAAAATAAGTCCCGAATAAGTGCGGAAAACCTCCGAAAAGAACCCTCCGCGGCTCTGCTCATCGGCATCAGCCACTGCGGAGTACTGCCACGCCTCGATGAAGATAGTCGTCATGAGCGTCAGCACCGTAGGGATCTTATATGAAGCGGCAAAAATACCGTTTGCCTCATCCCCGCAGATGTTTTTGACCAGAAACTGTCCGGATACGCTCGTGACCCACCAGAATATCGTGGCGGGGATCATCGGCACGCTGTATTTCAGCATGTCGCGTACTATCTCAGGATCGAACAGCGAGATCCTTATATCGCGGTAGAGCTTTTGCCAGACCACCATAAGGAGCGTCACAAGAACGTTTGCGACCACGACCGACAGAACATAGCCGGTGACTCCCATTCTGAATACGACCAGAAAAAGCACGTTAAAGGCTATATTCAGTGCAGTATTGATTATTCCCTGCACCGCAAAAACGGTGGTTTTGCCGAGTGCGCGCAGATAGTTTGCACACGCCGACTGAAAGTTAGCCGCTATAACGTATATCACCGCAAGCCAGACATATCCCGTCAGCATCTTCACCTCAAAAAGGAACGGCGAGAATGCCAGAAAAAGCAATGTTCCGAAAAGCAGCACCGACACGCCCGAGGAAAACACCTCACGCTTTTTTTCGCCGGCATCAAGCGCGAAACGGAAAAGCCCGTCGCACACTCCCACAGCCGCTATCGGCATAAGCAGATTGGCGAGCTGTGAGATTATATTTGCGTCGGAATACTCTGCCGGCGACAGTATTGCGGTGTAAAGCGGCAAAAGCAGATATACCAGCACCTTTGACGAGAAGGTGCCCACCGCCAGAATGACGGTGTTTGACAGAAGCCGTTTGTATTTGTTCATGGCGTCATGCCGCAAGGATCACTCCTCGTCGCAGTTCCCCCAGTTATGGTAAACGTTCATTACGTCGTCGTCGTCTTCAAGCTTTTCGATAAGCAGTCCCATAAACTTGCGGTCGTCCTCGCCTTCAAGGTCCACGGTCGTATCGGCAACCTTTTCCTTGTCGGCGGACTCGACCTCATATCCCGCCGCCTTGAGAGCATCGGAAATATCGTAAACGTCATCCGGCTCGGTGTAGACGATATAAACGCCGTCATCAGCCTTGAAATCGGCGGCTCCCGCTTCAAGCGCGGTCTCCATCAGCTTGTCCTCGTCGATCTCGCCGTATTCGTCGGTAATGACGATAACGCCCTTTTCGTTGAACATGAAGCTGACGCATCCGCTCTGACCGAGATTACCGTGATATTTTGAAAAATACGCACGGATATTGCCGGCTGTACGGTTGCGGTTATCGGTAGTGGTCTCGACTATAACGGCAACGCCGGACGGGCCGTAGCCCTCGTAGGTGATTTCCTCGTATGCAACGTCAGCCGAGCCGAGCGCCTTTTTGATGGTGCGGTCGATGTTATCGTTGGGAACGTTGTTTGCCTTAGCCTTCTGGATAAGGTCACGCAGCTTTGAGTTGGTCGAAGGATCGCCGCCGCTTTCCTTGACGGCTATGGTGATCTCCTTGCCTATTTTTGTGAAGACCTTTGCCTTCTGCGCATCGGTCTTTTCTTTTTTGTGCTTGATATTGCTCCATTTGCTGTGTCCGGACATGATTTATTCCTCACTTTTTATAGTAAATTAAATTGTTTTTTATCATATCTTTTCGGTCTTTTTCATGCAGATAAGACCGAGAGATGTGCCGAGCACCGTTTTGGCGGCGGCAGAAAGTGCCAGTCTTGATGCGCGCACGCGCGCGTCGTCGGCGTTAAGTATCTGGCAGTTGTGATAGAAGCGGTTGTACGATGCGGTAAGGTCGATCATATAGCGCGTGATGACCGACGGCTCATAGTCGCGCAAAGCGGCGAGCACACGGTCCGGGAAGACCGCAAGCAGCTTGAGCAGGTCATGCTCCTCGGGGGTACCGAGTGCGTAGCCGCCATCCGGCATTCCGACATCACCGCCCGCGCGGGCAAGCAGCGAGCAGATACGCGCATATGTGTACTGAACATACGGTCCCGTGTTGCCGTCATACGAAAGCGCATCCTCAAGCATAAAGTTTATATCCTTTATGCGGTTGTTGGAAAGATAATAGAAAACTATCGCTCCGACGCCTACGTTCTCGGCTATCGCGTCAAGCTCGGCATCAGACATTTCGGGATTCTTGCCGTGCGTGATCTTGCGGACCTTTTCGATAGACTCAGCAAACAGATCGCGCAGAAGTATAACGTTGCCTGTACGCGTGGCGAGCTTGGTACCGTTTATCGACACCGTTCCGTAAGGAACATGGACCAGCTTATCGTACCAGTCGTATCCCATAAGCTCTACCACCTTGAACCACTGTGCAAAGTGGAGCGACTGCCCCGACGATGTTACATAAATGCACTTATCAAAGTCATAGGTGTTTTTTCTGTATATCGCTGCGGCTATATCGCGCGACGGATATATCGACGAGCCGTCCTTTTTGAGTATCAGGCAGGGCGGCATACCGTACTTTTCAAGATCGACTATCTCGGCGCCGTCATCCGACTTGAGAAGTCCCTTTTCGCTCAGCTCTTCAACGACCGCGGGGACCTTATCATAGTAAAAGCTCTCGCCCATGTAGCTGTCAAATGTTATGCCGAGCTGGTCATAGGTCTTTTTGTATTCGCGGAGCGATATCTCGATGAACCAGCGCCACAGCTTCATGTTTTCCTCGTCATGATGCTCAAGTTTCGTGAACTCGGCGCGTGCCTCGTCATTCAGTTCGGGATGTATTTCGGCTTCCTCGTGGAACTTCACGTACAGCGCCACAAGCTCGTCTATCTCCTTTTTCTCTACCTCCTCACGGCTGCCCCATTTGCGGTAGGCAACTATGAGCTTACCGAACTGAGTTCCCCAGTCGCCGAGATGGTTCACACCCACACATTTATATCCCGCAAATTCATGCAGGAGCTTGAGCGAGTGACCGATAACGGTTGTACCGAGATGTCCGATATGGAACGGCTTTGCAATATTCGGCGAGGAATAGTCAAGCACGACCGTTTTTCCTTTTCCGATATCCGGAGCGCCGTATTTTTCACCCTTTGCCAATACATCGTTTATGACCGATGCGGCAAGCTCTTTGTCGTCAAGACGGAAGTTGAGGTATCCCTTCACCGACTCGGCAGATGCAACTCCGACGGCGGAAAATCCGTCTGCAAGCGCATCCGATATCTGGGCAGGCGCACGACGCAGCGTGCGGCTCAGCTTGAAGCATGGCAGAGCAATATCGCCCATTGATGCATCCGGCGGATATTCAAGCATTGCCGCAAGCTCCTCTGCGGCGGGAGCGGCACCGGGTACAAAGCCTTCTATCTTTGCATGCAACGCCTTTGCGATCTCATTTTTTACGTTAGTCATATATACCGTTTACCGTGCCTTTCTTATGGCTTAGTTGATAGAATTACATAACGGCGGGTTTATTCGCCGTCATCATCCTTGCCGCCTCTTTTTCCGATAACGACAAGAACAACAACGAGCACTACCGCCACGCCCGCAATGACTGCCCAGAGCCACGGGCGGCTGTCGTCACCTGTCGCGGGCGAGGTGTAAAATGACGCAAGTACTGTGTAAAGTATAAAGCTCAAAATTTTCATTTTCATGACCGTAGAATCTGTCCTGTCTCCTTTTATTTTTTGTCCCGACAGTAGTCGGTATTCAAAGCGTGCTCCCCTCTGCGATAAGCTCGCGAGCCGCTATGCGCTGTGCCTCGGTAACATTTATACCGCCGAGGATACGTGCCGTTTCCTCTACCCTTCCGGCATCGTCAAGGCGGGTAACGGTAGATTCGCTTCGCCCGTCGCGTTCCGTTTTGGATATAAGCAGATGCGTGTCGGCGAGCGAGGCTATCTGAGCCGAATGCGTAACGCAGAATATCTGCGCGCCGCGCGCCGCCTCCTTCAGCTTTATGCCGACCTTGCGCGAGGTCTTGCCGGATATTCCCGCATCGACCTCATCGTAAATGAGCGTGGGAACTCCGTCAAGTCCTGAAAGTACGCTTTTCAGCGACAGCATGATACGCGAAAGCTCGCCGCCCGACGCTATTTTGGAAAGCGGTCGCTGCGGCTCGCCGGGGTTCGTTGCTATCAGAAATTCCACACGGTCAAGACCGTGCGGGGACGGCTCGTCCGCCGGCTCGACGGAAATATGGAACCGCACCTTCGGCATATCAAGGAAAGCCAGCGAATCCGCCACACGAGTCTCTATCCCGGCTGCGGCGGCACGCCTCAGCTCTCCGAGCGCTGTGCCGGACTCATGCAGTTCGTCCTCAAGTTCGGTCTCGCGTCGTCGCAGCTCGGCTATGCGATCATCTCCCGATTCAAGCGCCGCAAGCCGCGCCTCCGCGTTTTCACGGAAGGCGATGACCTCCCCGACCGTCGCGCCGTACTTGCGCTTCAGCCTTGATATTGCTTCAAGCCGGGATTCTATTGCGTCTATCCTCGCGGTAGGATCGCCGTCGTTATCGCGTGCGGCGTGCGTGTACACCTCGGCGGCTATATCGTCCGCCTCGTAGCGGCAGGATTCCAGCCGCTCTGCGTATCCGCGATATTCGGGATAAACATCCGCTATTTTTTTCAGAGCATCCGCCGCCTTTGAGAGCAGATAGGATGCCGTTATGCCCTTTTCATTTCCGTATATGGCACGAAGCGCCGTATCGGTCTGCTTTTTTATTACTTCAAGGCTTGAAAGCCGCTTTTTTTCCGCGAGCAGCTTTTCCTCCTCGCCGGGCTTCAAT
>CAUABN010000089.1:0-5834 GCA_958427275.1 uncultured Anaerotruncus sp. | reverse complement strand
CTGTTTGCCATGCCGGATGCCATGTTTGCCCAAACGGCAGGCAGTGTTGATCTGCCTGTGGCTGCGAAAAAAGGCGGTTCCCGTTTTTCGGCTCTGTGATGGCTCCACAAAGGCGGAAGTTGCCGCTCACTTAAGGCACGAAAATTACCGGACAGCGCCGAGAAAAAATACGAAGAAAGAAAGTGTTGATGTTGAATAACAGTTTGTTTGTCATAGAGCGCGCACAGCCGGAGGAGGCCGCCGCGCTGCTGGATTACCTGAAGATCATCGGTGGGGAAACGGACAACCTCAGCTTCGGTGCAGAGGGAGTGCCGCTTAGTATCGAAGAAGAACAAGCCTACCTGCGTGCGCAGTGCGATTCGGCGGATAATGCGCAGTATTTTGCCAAAGTGGATGGTGAGATCATCGGCACGGCAAGTCTGAACCGCAGAAGCAATCGCATGAGCCATCGCGGTGTATTCGGTATCAGCCTGAAAAAAGCATGGTGGGGTTGTGGCGCGGCATCTGCTCTGATGGAAGCAATCCTTGCCTTTGCCAAGGCGAACGGATTTGAGCAGTTGAATCTGGAGGTGCGCAGCAGCAACGCCCGCGCTATTCACCTGTATGAGAAGTACGGCTTTCGGAAGCTGTGTACTTTTCCTCGCTTTTTCAAAATTAATGGAGAATATATTGATTTTGACCTGATGAATCTCGAACTGAACACAGCAGACGACCAAGCAGAGAAAGATACGAAAAACCGCTGAGTTAAGGGCAAAAAGGCAAAGAAAGTCGAGAAAAACTCCGCCGTATACGGTATAATATTGCCTGTAAGGAGTTGAAACCATGAAGAAACAGGTGCTTGCCGTCCGGCGGATGCAGGACTACATAGAAAAAAACAAAACGGAGGAAATCAGTCTGTCCGATCTTGCGCGGGCATCGCTCCGGTGGGGATAGGACCGTTCCGGTCCTATCCCCACCTTTGTTTTGCCGGAGGCGGAGGACCGTGCGGCGCTCTGCTCCGTCATCGGCGGCTTTTCTCAATATGTCCTAATAAATAAAATAAAATTTTTTTACTCAAAGCATCGAACCTTTTTCAGATTCCGCGACTTATAAATGAAAGCTTTCAAAAGGACCCAAACAATGCCAAACGATCTGATCGAAAACGAAACCGAATATGTGCTGTCGGCGGCGATTGCCAGGTGCGGCGATTTGCAGGATGCGCAGGATCTGGCTCAGGAAACTATTCTTTCAGCCTTACTGTTCATTCAAAAAGGCGGGGTCATCGAGCGTCCGCGTCCGTTTCTCTCCACACTGCTCAACAGAAAATATTATGATATGCTGAGACGCAGATACCGCATCCCGACAGTCAGCATGGATAATAGCTTTGACATAGCGGACGATGAGGATGAGGGCAACGCTTCGTTTGCGGAAACCGCAGAGGCAGTGCGCCGTGAGGTCGCCTGTCTTGCGCATTCGTACCGCAGCGTTATAGTAAAGCATTATTTTTACGGAAAAAGCGTGCGCGATATCGCCAACGAGCTTGACATACCTGTCGGTACGGTGAAAAGTCGCTTGGATTATGGCAGAAAGCAAATGAAAAGAGGACTTGAGAAAATGGAGAAGTATAAAGAAAACAGCTATGCTCCGCAGGAACTTTGGGTCCGCAACAGCGGAAGACCGGGAATGGACGGGGAGCCTCTATCGCTTACAGAGGGCGATGCTTTGGCGCAGAATCTGCTCATTCTTGCATACGAAAAGCCGATCACGGTAAGCGATCTTTCAAAAGCAATCGGCGTTGCCGCGGCATATGTGGAGCCTGTGGTGAGGCGAATGGTAGACGGCGGGCTGATGCAGCGCATGGGCGACGGCAGGGTGTATACGGATTTTATTATTTATCATGCGGAAGACTATGTGAAATACATTCATGAGCAGGAGACATTTGTAAAGGATCATCTTTCGGCTTATACCGAGCCGCTGAAGGCGGCAATAGCCGAACTGAAAGAAACGCCGTTTTACAGCAGGCGTCTGGAACGCTTTATGATGATAAATATCGCCTCCGGCGCTCTTTACAGTTGTATGACGCCGATGAGGGAGAAGCCACAGGTGTTTCCCGACCGTCCCAACGGGGGCAAATGGATAGCATTCGGAACTATCTGTCCCGAAAACTATCAGATCCCCGCAGAAAAGCGCGGCAAAGAGGATTACATGATGGCGGGCATACGGGGGACGACGATAGACAACTACCTTGGCGCCGGAAAGCTGAAGATATATAATTATGAAACGTCGCTCGATCCCAACTATTGCTGCAAATTTGACGGATACGGCATCTCCGGTTTTAGTGATGTGGAGGTCAGTATGCTGAAGCTCTTTTATCTGCTGAAAAAGGGCATTCCGCCGGAGTCGGTCGATCTTGACGCGCGTATTATAAAGGGTATTCCGCTTTTGGAGGAGCGTGGATTTATCCGGAGCCGAGGGGGACATCATGAGGTGCTGATCCCCGTTCTCACTCATGACGAGGAAAAGCGCTTCCGGTCGATATGCAAAAAAGCGATAGCGGATTTCGGCAATAATATAAGAGAACCCATGGCGGAATGGTGCCGGACGCATAAAAAGGATATCCCGCCGCATCTTACAAGCGTTCCGGATCAGAAGCTTACGATGCCCTTTGAACCAAGCGGCATGATGTTTGTGTTTGAGGCAATCGCCGCGGGGATACACCCGCGCGACCTCGGAGGTCCCTGCCCCGAAACGATAGCGGTCTTTGACTGATACCGACTATGCGGAGCGCCGTTCGGCATATAAATGATGTCAGGGTGGGAAAGCTCAATTTGAGCTTTCCCACCCTGATGGCGTTGTTCCCCGGAGCTAAGCTCCGCCGTTTTATGATTGGGAGCGGGCTTGAGGGAGTTATTCTATTTTCAGCATTCCGCCGGCGGGAACATCAAATACGTGTGCGCCGGGGGCAAGGCTGCGCTCATCGGTACAAACGATGCTGCCGCGGGGATCGCGCACCGTGATACGGCAGGTTCGCGCGGCGTCGGCGGTCAGTATGAGTCTTGTGCCGCAGGTGGCATTGCAGACATAAAGCCGTCCCGAGGCGGGCAGAGCGGCGGTCGGATCGGTATAGCAAACGATTATGCCCTCATTCTTGCCGGTCATGCGGACGCGGCTGTAAAGCGCTTCGGGATTGTCGCCCTCAATATCGCCGAGCAGCAGTGTGTCGCGGTGACGGCGCCAGAATGCGAGCCAGAATGCCAGCACCTCGTATTGAGCAGTGGGGATCCTGTCAAGCAGCACCGATATCTGCGGCACGGTGGGGAGCACGGTCATCATCTGATATGCAACCGCCTCCGGGGTGTCGGCGTCGTGCCACATAAGCATATCGGAATGCACCGGTACATCGCCGAGTATGTAGCGCATATCCACCGCCTTGGCGCGGTTGCGCATCGGATCGTCGGGGCAGTCGCTGACGCGGAACATATTGCCGTATTTTCGTACCGCGGGACCGTAATAGGTCTGGCGGAACTCAATGAGGACGTCCGGGTTTATTGCGCGGAGCGCAGCCGTAGCTTCGGCAAGCAGGCGGTCAACGCCTTCTTCAAGCGATTCGGTGTCGCGGCGCGGATCGGTGGGCGGGGTTTCTTTTTTCAGTGAGAAGGCGTCTATAAAATCGAGCTTGAAGCCGTCAATTCCCCATTCGCGCGCCGCGTCCGTGTAAAGACCGATAAGGTATTGACGTACCTCGGGAAAACGGGGGTCAAGAGCCTCAAAATCGCGCCCGGCGACGCCGAGCGTCATGTCCGAAAAGCGCTCGTATGCCTTGGTGTTTTTGCCGATAAAGGGGACTGAATACCATATCACGAGCTTCATGCCGAGAGCGTGAACGCCGTCGGCAAGCTCGCGCATAGAAGGTATCTTGGCTCCGGCGACCTCCCAGTCGCCGCACCGGGCGTAGCCGCGGGATACGTCGTCGGTCTGCCAGCCGTCGTCAACGATAACGGTTTCCATTCCAAGCTCTTTGGCAAGACGGCACTGGGCAAGAACGGCATCGGTGTGAACGTTTTGGTGGAAGGAATACCAGCAGGAATATACGGCATCGCGCGCCGCATCCGGAACATAGGCGTAGCGATATCCATGCTCCACCCAGAAGCGGTCGGCGGCGCGAAGCGCCTGCTCGTAGCGCACGTGGCGGCGGTCAAGACGCACAACGGCGCTGTATGAGGTCATTTTGTTCAGCGGCTGGGTGAAGAAGGTGGCATGACAGCGCAGTGTTGCCGTCTCTTCGTGAATGCCGCCGGAAATTTCGGTGGGCGTTTCGGCGTCGGAAATCGCGACGCAAAGACGGTTTTCGCCCGCGCCGGAGATCCATTGCATAACGGGCGCCGAGGAGGCGAGCCGCGCCGGGGACCGGCGGCGCCGCCAGTTCGGACCGAGCGAACGGTCAAGCTCGGTCCGCGGCGTCCATTCGGAAAGAATGTCTATGCACGGCTCGAGCCAGATGATATCTATCGGAGAGGGTACCGTCGCTTCATCGTAGGTGACGCTGAAGCCGAGAAGGGTTACGCCCGACTCCGGCTCGCTTACGGTGAGCGATACGGAGGCGTGCGGGTCGTTGTTTTCAATGATATATCCGGAACTCATTTTGCTTTGTCCTCCTTGACAAATGGGGAGCGTTAAAGGGCGGGGAGAAGAATGATATATAGCTTGCGTGATATACGCCGGCGGGGAATTTAGTTTTGATAAGATTTCAAAATTCAGTTACCCCGCCACGTCAAGTCGCTTACGCGCCTTGACCAAAGACAATAATGACTTGTAGTTTTGATAAGATTTCAAAATTCAGCTACCCCGCCACGTCAAGTCGCTTACGCGCCTTGACCAAAGACAATAATGACTTGTAGATATGAATCTGCACTCATGGGTATGCAGTTCGAAATCTGCTCAAACGCCACCGTGTTCAAAAAACATGTTCAGATGTGACTAAAGACGGGTAGTAGATATGACTTTGCACTTGTTTCACCATCGGGGTATGCAGTCCGGAATCTGCTCAAACGCCACCCGAGTCTAAAAAGGAATGCCGGTGGAGTTCAGGTCCAGATCGCGGGAGAAAACAAAAACATAGTAACCGTCATATTCAAGCTCTTCAATGAGACAGTCGGATGTCAGCTCGTTCCACATAGCGGAGCGGGATACCGTTGTAAGCTCGTTGCCGGAGAGAAGAACAAAATAACGATCGTACTTTTCGTGCGCGGTTTCGTCGTACCAGCGGGTGCTGGATTGATAGTAGTCGGTCACAATGCCCGAGGTCGAAGAAGCAAGAACCTCTCGCACCTTGACGCGGGAGTCTGAGAGCAGGGTTATTGAGTTGGAGCGCCAGAAGGTCGCATAACCGTACTCAAGCCCGTTGTCTTCGAGAAAAGCCGTCAGCTCGTGAAGTTCGTTCGTTCTGCCGTAGTCGGCGGGCATCTTGGCGATCTCGCCGAAGGAGACGAGCGCCGCAAGACAGAGAAGCACCGCAAAGGCAAGCCCGGAGCGAAGCTCCACACGACCGAGCGCAAGGTCGTCCGGCTGGGCGGGACAATGCTCCTCGGTAAGATCGTCGTTTTCGTTGGCTTCCACCTCGCCGGCGGCGAGCAGACGCGCACGTCCCGCATGCGCCAGCTCACGTGCCGCAAATACGGCAAGAAGCACACCGCTGCCTATCATGGGCGTGAGCCGCCAGTTGGCGTTGGAGAGCTTGCCGCAGACAAAACCGAACATAAGACCGGCGCTGAGGATTATGTGTCCCCAAAGCATCACGCGCGTGCCGCGGTAGCAGAGCTTGCGATAAAGCAGAAGCATTGCGGCGGGGAGCACAA
>CAUABN010000088.1:0-5844 GCA_958427275.1 uncultured Anaerotruncus sp. | reverse complement strand
CCTAACGCTCCTCGGCGCGCCTGATAAGGCGCGTGACGCCGACGGACTTACGAATGCGGAGCGTGCGGCGGTACGGCTCACGCCGGAAGAGCGCCGCGCCGGGATAGCGCGCCTGCGCGTGGTTTCGGCTGTTCAGTATGCCGCTTACGGCTTCCCGTGCATTTATTACGGGGATGAGCGCGGTATGGAGGGGTTGGGAGACCCCTTCTGCCGCTATCCGATGGTCTGGGACGAACGGACCGATGAGGGGCTTGTCGCCCATTATCGCAGGCTTGCCGCAGTGAGAAAATATCCCGCCTTTGACCGCGGAGATTTTGCACTGACGCGCGTGAGCGGAGGATATATCGAATTCACACGTGAAAAATATGCCGACAGCAGGCTCTTCCGCGTCCGCTTCGCGGCAAATCTCGGCGCAGCGTCAGAGGTCATGCGCGTCTGCGGAGATTGGCGTGAGCTTTACAGCGATAAAAGCGGCGCGGGCGACGTGAGCGTTCCGCCGTGCGGATTTGTATTCATATGCGAGGACGCGGAGAAAGGAACGAAAAAATGATAGGTAAGCTGATAAAACGTCTCACGTCATCAAAGGATCCGGATTCTCCGCGTTACCGCCGTGAAATGGCGGAGCGCATATGCGGCAAGCGCCTGAGATATGTGACCGAACGGCGCAACAATGTTGACGAGGTCATAGGCAGAGAGGGGAATATGAGCCTGCGCGACGGCGAGCTGATAGTGTTTTCCTCATCCGAGGTTGTATTCCGATGCCCGGTGGACGAGCTTCAGGCGTCGGAGCTGCTTTCCAAGGACGGCGTGGTGCTAACCGGACCGGATACCGAGCACGGCGGTGATGTACGCACCGTTATAGCGTACTATGTTTATTACAGATAAGGTTAAAATTCAAGGATAAAACAATGAGACTTGTGGTAAAAGTGGGGACATCGACCCTTACGCATCCTACGGGGTGCCTGAACATAAGACGGATCGAAGCGCTGTGCAAGGTGCTGGCTGATCTCAAAAATGCGGGAAATGAAGTGATACTCGTTTCCTCCGGCGCTGTCGGAATGGGTGTCGGAAAGCTGAATCTCGGCGCGCGCCCGCGCGATACTGTCGGCAAGCAGGCGGCGGCAGCCGTGGGGCAGTGCGAGCTGATGTATACATACGATAAGCTGTTTGCCGAATATAACCGCACCGTGGCACAGATACTTCTCACCGCCGAGGACTTCCGGCAGGAGACCCGCCACCGCAACTTCTCCAACACCATGGAAAGACTGCTCGCGCTCGGCGTCATTCCGATAATCAACGAGAATGACACGATAGCGACCGATGAGATAGAAATAGGCGACAACGACACGCTTGCGGCGCTTGTTGCCGACAGTGCGGGAGCGGGACTGCTCGTGCTCATGTCGGATATCGAGGGGCTTTTCACAGCCGATCCGCACCGCGATCCGGATGCAAAGCTGATACCTGAGGTATATGCGATCGACGACGGTATCATAGCCCTCGGCGGCGGAAGCGGCGCGCAGGGGACAGGCGGCATGGCTACAAAGCTGACTGCGGCGCGGATCGCCACGTCGGCGGGATGCGATATGGTCATATGCGACGGTTCACGCCCCGAAAACCTTTATGATATTGCCGACGGCAAAAAGGTCGGCACGAGATTTTTTGCAAAAAGATAAGGAACCACCCATGACAACACATGAAATTCTTCTCGGCGCGCGCGCCGCGCTCCCCGCGATAAATGCCGCCGACAGCGAAACACTTGACCGCGCACTGCTGCTCATGGCAGACGCGATAGACAAACACCGCAGTGATATCCTTGCGGCAAATGCCGAGGATATGAGCGCCGCCGAAAAGGAGGGGCGCATATCTGCGGTCATGCTGGACAGGCTCCGGCTCGACGATAAAAGAATAGACGGAATGTGCACGGGGATACGCGATGTTGCCGCACTTCCGTCCCCGGTCGGCAGGGTGCTCTCCGAGGTCGTGCGTCCCAACGGACTCACGATAAGAAAAATGTCGGTAGGCATCGGTGTTATCGCGATAATTTACGAGAGCCGCCCCAACGTCACGTCGGACGCCGCGGCGCTTACGGTAAAGAGCGGCAATGTATCGGTGCTCCGGTGCGGGCACGAGGCGGCACGTTCGGCGGCGGCGATAGTGGCGGCACTGCGCGAGGGACTTACGGGCGCGGGACTTCCCGCGGAGGCTGTGAGCCTTGTCGAAGACACGACACGCGCCGGTGCGCGCGAGCTTATGGAGGCAGTGGGACTTGTCGATCTGCTTATCCCGCGCGGCGGTGCCGGGCTCATTCGTGCCTGCGTCGAAAACGCAAAGGTACCCGTGATAGAGACGGGCACCGGAATATGCCATATCTATGTTGACCGCGCGGCGGATCCCGAAATGGCGCTTTCGATAATTGAAAACGCCAAAACATCGCGCCCGTCGGTCTGCAACGCCGCCGAGGTAGTGCTCGTCCACCGCGATATCAAGGATGAGTTCCTGCCTATGCTCCGCCGCAGGCTCGTAAGGCGGCGCGCCGAGCGCGGGGAGCCTGTCGTTGAGTTCAGATGCGACCGCGAGGCGGCAATGATAATGCGCGAGGTCCCGGCGGACGAATCGGCGTTCGATACCGAATTCCTTGACTACATCCTTGCCGTGGGCGTTGTCGGAAGCGTTGACGAGGCGATAGAGCATATCGAAAAGCATTCAACGCACCATTCCGATGCCATAATCACCGAGGATAAGGCTGCGGCGGATCGCTTTATACGCATGGTAGACAGCGCGGCTGTCTATGTCAATGCGTCAACAAGATTCACAGACGGCGGCGAATTCGGACTCGGCTGTGAAATGGGGATATCCACGCAGAAGCTCCCTCCGCGCGGACCTATGGGACTTGCGGAGCTTACGACATACAAATACGTGATAACCGGAAACGGTCAGATAAGAGTGTGAGGCACAGAATGAACATCGGATTTATTGGGACCGGAAATATGGGCGGCGCACTTGCCGCTGCCGCTGCCCGCGCGATGGCGGAAAAAGAGCATACAGGCGGCAGAGTTCTGCTTTGCGACAGCGATACGGCAAAGGCGGAAGCGCTTGCCGCACGCACGGGCGGCGAGGCGGTAACGCTTGCGGATATATTCGACCGTAGCGATATTATATTTTTCGGCGTGAAGCCCCAGGGACTTTCCGCTCTTTCCTCCGAGGCACGCGGATATATTTCGGCTCGTCTTGAACGCGGCAGTGCTCCGCTTGCCGTTACTATGGCGGCGGGCGTTGCGCTTGAGAAGTTCTGCGGATATTTCACGGGACTGCCGGTAATACGCATAATGCCCAACACACCTGTCTCTGTCGGCGAGGGAATGATATTCTGGTGCGCCGGCGAAGGTGTGAGCGCGGCTGAACGCGAGGATTTCCTTGCGGTAATGAGCTGTGCCGGTCGGCTTTGCGAACTGCCCGAAAAGCTGATAGATGCGGCGGGAGCGCTCTCAGGCTGCGGTCCTGCGTTCGTTTATATGTTCATAGACGCGCTCGCCGACGGTGGTGTTGCCGCAGGGCTGCCGCGTGCCGTGGCACGTGAGGCGGCAGTGCAGACGGTCCTCGGCGCGGCGGCGCTTGCGCGAGAGAGCGGAAAGCACCCCGGCGAGCTGAAGGATGCGGTGTGCAGTCCCGGCGGCACAACCATAGAGGGCGTGCGCACGCTTGAAGAACGTGCATTCCGCGCGGCTGTGACCGACGCCGTGATAGCGGCATACGAAAAAACGGCAAAGCTTGCGCATTGATTCCGGACGGAGTAAGCTCATGAACATTACCGTGAGAGAATATACCGCGACGGTGATGTTGCGGATATGGTGAAAAATATGGAATGAGGTCGCGGAGGACGGTGTGGCGTTCCCGCAGGAGGAATATCTGACCGACGAAACGGAAAGAGAATTTTTTGCCGCGCAGACGTATACTGCCGTTGAGGAGGATGCGGACACCGGGCGGGTGCCGGGGCTTTACATACTTCATCCGAACAATGTCGGACGCTGCGGGCATATATGCAATGCCGGCTATGCAGTCGAACGCACTGCGCGCGGACTTCACACAGGTGAAAAGCCGGTAAAGGACTGCCTCGCCGAGGGGACGCGCCACGGCTTCGGAATATTGCAGCTCAACGCCGTTGTCGCTTCAAACACACATGCAAGGCATCTTTATGAGAGGCTCGGATTTGTGGGGCTTGGCGTCATTCCGGGCGGTCTTCGCATGAAGGACGGCAGCTACGAGGATATATGCCCATATTATCACCTTCTGTGAGAATTTTTTTGTACAATTAATTCCGGTCATTGCTCTTGAAATTTGCCGGGATTAGTAGTATAATAGATTGAATCTGAAAAAGCAAGGAGTATGCAAAGAATGAGCACTGTACACATTATCGACCATCCTCTTATCACCCACAAGCTCTCTATTATGAGAAACAAAAAGACCGGTTCAAAGGATTTCCGTGAACTTCTCGGCGAGATAGCCATGCTGATGGGCTATGAGCTGACACGCGATCTTCCTCTTGAGGATGTAACGATCGAAACTCCTATCACAAAAATGAAAGCAAAAATGATATCGGGCAAAAAGCTCGCTATCGTTCCTATCCTCCGTGCGGGTCTTGGCATGGTGGACGGACTGCTTGAGCTTGTCCCCGTTGCAAAGGTCGGTCATATCGGTCTTTACCGCGACCCCGATACTCACAATCCCGTTGAGTACTACTGCAAGCTCCCCAACGATATCGAAGGCAGAATAGTCATCCTTGTAGACCCCATGCTTGCGACCGGCGGCTCTGCCTGCGACGCGCTCGCAATGCTCAAAAAACACGGCTGCCGCAACATCCGCTTTATGGCGCTTGTCGGTGCGCCCGAGGGTGTTAAGAGAGTGCAGGAAGAGCATCCCGATGTTGACATCTTCATTGCCGCTCTTGACGAATACCTCAACGATCATGCGTACATTGTTCCCGGTCTCGGCGATGCCGGCGACCGTATATTCGGCACAAAATAAAAAAATAAGGATCATGACAGGCGGACATTTTTGTTCGCCTGTTTCCGTAAACAATGAAAATTCTCACAGTAGGCAAAAACGATGCGGGACAGCGGCTGGACAAGTTCCTCTCCAAAGCGGTGAAGGGAATGCCGAAGTCCTTTATGTACAAGTCGATACGTACCAAAAAAATAAAGCTGAACCGCCGGCGTGCCGAGCCGGACACAATGCTTGCCGAGGGTGACGAGATACAGCTGTTCGTGCGGGACGAGTTTTTCGGCTCGCCGGAGGATGACCGCGGTGCGCTGTGGCGCATAAAGCCTGAGCTTTGCGTCGTTTTTGAGGATGAAAACATCATTCTTATAAATAAGCGTCCGGGTGTTCTCGTTCATGAGGATGACGAGGGACGCGACAACACCCTGCTCATGCACCTGCGGGCTTATCTCTGTCAGCGCGGGGAGTACGATCCGGAGGCGGAGCAGTCCTTTGCGCCGTCCTTCTGCAACCGTATCGACCGCAACACCGGCGGAATAGTCATTGCCGCAAAAAATGCCGCCGCACTGCGCGAGATGGACGAACGCATAAGAGCGCGCGAGGTAAAGAAATTCTACCTGTGCGCCGTTCACGGCGTAATGCCCAAGAAATCAGACGTGCTTGAGGCTTATCTGCGCAAGGATGAAAAGACCAACACCGTGAAGGTTATCGACCGTCCCGCGCCGGGGTATCTGACGATAAAGACGGGCTACCGTGTGCTTGCCGAACGTGACGGGAGTTCACTGCTTGAGATAGAGCTGTTTACCGGCAGGACGCACCAGATACGCGCACATATGGCGCATATCGGTC
>CAUABN010000087.1:0-5929 GCA_958427275.1 uncultured Anaerotruncus sp. | reverse complement strand
AAATCCGTATTCGGTCGGAAAAACGGAGTTCGGAAAACGCCCGGGCGCGCACGGCGAAGACACGGACCGGCGTGATAAATAATTTAAAGTGGTTTAAAGTGGCTGTTAAAAACCTGGGTTTTTTAACAGCCACTTTCTGTGTCCGGAGGCGTTAAATATGATGTATCGTTCGGTCGTGCAAGGCTCACGTTTGTCTGAAAAAGTCAAGGACCTCGGATTCGTATTTGTGCGGTTCCATGAAATAGCTCATGCCGTGGTCGGCGCCGGGAACTATCAGCAGTTTTTTGGGCGAGGCGCATGCCATATAGTTTTCGTAGGTCATTTCAACCGGAACGAAATGGTCGTCGGTGCCGTGAACGAACATCACCGGTACCTTTGCCGTGCGTAGCGCGTCCTTTGTGGAGTATTCGTCGGGACCCATCATGATCTTATGGCGGCACATCGCGTCGGCAAGCGCGCCGCGCAGACCGTAGGAAAGATGAAGATTCTTTTCGGCTACATGCTTCCATATGGCGCCAGGGGAGGTGAAGCCGCAATCGGCGATGATGCCGCGTACATTTGCGGGCAGATCAAGCCCCGCAGCCATAAGAACGGTGGTCGCGCCCATGGACACGCCGCAGAGATATATCGGCATGTCCGCGCCGAAGTGTCCGTTAGCCCAGTTTATCCAGTCAAGGCAGTCGTATCTTTCGGTAAGCCCGAAGCCCATATAATCGCCGCCGCTGTTGTTCTGTCCGCGCTGCTCGATGTATAGCACCGTGCAGCCGTTGTCGTGCCAGAAATCAGACACCATGCCGAAGTCGCCGTGCCACGAGGAGCGCCAGCCGTGAACGGCGATGATCAGACGCTCGGCATCGGGAGCCGGTATGAGATGCGCGGTGAGGTTCGTGCCGTCATGACTTTTTATGGTCACGACCTCATTATCGGCAGCCGCGAGGCGTTCGGACGCCTCGGCGACGCATCGCGCAAAGTCGTCGCCGGATGTTGTGCCGGATATTATACGGCTTGCGTTTTTGAGTATCTGCGGCGGCTCGCGGTCGAGCGCGGCGTTCACAAGGCATTTTGTGGTTATGTATGCCGAGAGCGACGCCGCAAGTGCCGCGCCTCCCGCAACGGCGGATACGCCGAGTATCTTTTTTGTTTTTTCATTGATCTTCATGATATTCTCTCCTTTTTGCTGACCTGCGTCATCGGATCATTCCTATCACGGAATCGACGACGCATAAAAACGGTGCTGTGAAGATGAGACTGTCAAAACGGTCAAGGATGCCGCCGTGACCCGGCAGGACCCTGCCGAAATCCTTTATCCCCATTGCGCGTTTGAGCGACGAAAAGCACAGGTCGCCGTACTGACCGACCGCCGAGGCGGCGGTAAGGTAGGGAACGAGCACGGCATATCTGACCGACAGGTCAAAGGCGTGTGCCGCGATCACAACCGCAAGCGTCATTACCGTGGTGGAAACAGCCATTCCGCCGATAAAGCCCGCGACTGTCTTGCCCGGACTTACATGCGGAGCGAGTTTTTTCTTTCCGAGCCTTCTGCCGGTGAAGTACGCCGCAATGTCGGTAGTGACACAGCCGCCTGTGGCGAGAAGCAGATAGAAAAGCCCGTGCGCTGATTCCCGCAGCACTGCCGTGCCGCGCATAAGGACCGGCAGCATTATGATAAAGGGGAGTATCCCCCTCACGCCGCGTATGCGGAAGGTTCCGGTCTTTTTCATCATAACGGCGAATGCCGCGCCGTACCCGGCAAGGAATATCGCGGCGGGGATAAAGTAGTTACCGCACGGCACAAAGCATACCGCCGCCGCATAAAGACCGCAGACTGTCAGTGTGCGCGCGTTCCGCGCGCCGGCGCCGTTCAAAAGTTCCCACTCGCCCGCAAGCGAAAGCGCAAATGCGGTCGCGCGCATTACGAACGGAATGCCGGACGCAGCCGTGACCGCCGCGGCAACGACGGTGAGCAGTGCGCCCGTTTTTATGCGCATTTTAAGCTCTGATCTCATCAGCGTCCTCCGGAAAATCGCGTGCGAGCGCGGCGACGGTCTCGCGGTAAAACACGTCGAGCCTGCCGATGTAGTTCTGCCGCCACGGTTTGTTTCTGCCGCAGTAGTGTATCACCGCCGCCGTGCGGCGCACACATTCAAGGTCCATGCGGCCGGCGCTCTGGCGGTGGAGCATATAAAGACGTTCGGTCATATTGTAGCGGTATGGGTCAAGGGGGATTATCCTGTCGCCGTACAGCCCGCTTATTATATCCTGGTCGGGAAGAAGAAGTTTTCCACGGTGTGAATCGATGTAGTCGAACACATTGTCGATATCCTGCTCTTCGCGCAGGCGGTGCAGATCCATAAGCATTACGCCGGAATTGATATAGGGGCTTTCTTCGCCCATATCGAGCCGCAGTTCGTTGAAAAAGTGAAGAAGGCTGCCTATGTGTGAGGCGGCTGCGAAGAATGCGGTGCCCATCGGCATATCGTAAAGTTCACCGAGGCTGCCGTTTATTATCATATCCGGATCGAGATAAAGCACGCGGTCAAGCTCACGCGGAAGATATTCCGCCGCAAAAATGCGATAGTACATCTCACGCGGATAGCGGTCGGTGGTGGGCGCATCGGCAAGACCGTCCTCAGCCACGCGGACAAGGTTTATTTCCCCTCGGTCGCCGATGATACGGCGGGCATATGCAAGGTCGTCCTCTGTCAGCGTGCTGTTCATCACGTAAACGCTGAAGCGCCTGCCGGGGTCAGAGGCGAGGAGCGAGTAGAGCATGGTGGCAAAGTGCGGCAGATAGTTGCGGTCTATCGTGACAAGAATGTTCATCGGTCGTGTCTGCATGACTGTTTCCTTTCTATCGCCGCACATGCGGCAAGCGAGCATACGCCGAGCAGGGCGTTCACTATAAGGGAGATCCGGAAGCGCGGCGAGGTGGGATCATGTGCGCTCATGCCTATGAGGGGCATCGTTACTATCGCTGGCAGCATGCCGAGTATGCACGCGGCAAGGTAATGCGGGTATCTTACGCGGCATGCGCCGAAGTAGAGGCTTACTATATCGCAGGGAAGAAGTCCGATAAGCCTTACCGTGAGGGTGAAAAGAAAATCGTTGCTGTCGCGGAATTCCTTTATCAGCGCCGCCTTGGGGAACCTTTCGACTATACGTGCGGGAATATCACCGCCGCGCCTGCGCCCGATGAAATACGGTACCGACACCATAACGGCGGTCCCAAGTATGTTCATCAGGATGGCGACGGGCAGTGGGAACAATATCCCGTCGGCGGCGTAAAGAATGCCGCAGTATACCACAACGCTCAGCGATTTGAGCGCAAACAGCAAAAGCATTATAACGGCGGCGAGCCACGGCTCGGACGGTGTGAAGCGAAGCACCTCATCGACCGAGAATCTGTCGCGGTTGAAAAAGCACACGCATACGATGGCTATCCATACCGCCGCTAGCGCCGCTTGCACGGGTTGCGGCAGACGCATTATGCCGCCTTTTTAACTGACGGTGTTTTTATGTATTTTATCGTCATTTTTTATTTTCATCGTCTTTGCCCTGCGTTTTCTTCATTATCAATATAAATTATACCGCATCGGCGCGCTTGGGAAAACGGTCAATGCGGTATCACGTGTTGTTCTTTTGGGCATTGAGCGAAAAATGTCGAAAAATTTCCTGTTCAGCTCTTTACAAATTCGGAATATATGGCGCGGAGCGCGTTGTCAAAGTCATGCTCCTCTACGCCGATTATTATGTTGAGCTCGGACGAGCCCTGATCTATCATTCTTATGTTTATCCCCGCCGACGAGATAGCCGAGAACACACGCGCGGCAGTGCCGCGTGCCTTTACCATTCCGCGTCCCACAACGGCTATAAGGGCAACGCCGTCCTCCACCGTTATGCTGTCGGGACGCAGTGCACGGCGCAGTGCGTTCAGTATGCGGTCGCGCCTGCCCTCAAGCGTCGCGCTTTCAAGCACCACGCTCATCGTGTCGATGCCGGAGGGGAGATGCTCAAACGTTATGCCGTACTCCTCAAATATTTCAAGCACCCGTCTGCCGAAGCTCGGCTCCGAGTTCATCATATCCTGTTCGAGCGTTATAACGGTAAAGCCGCGCTTTCCGGCAACGCCGGTTATGACGTGCTCGCTGTCGTAATCCTGTGCGGCAGACACTATCATCGTTCCGGGGTCCTCGGGTCGCAGTGTGTTGCGTATGTTTATCGGGATGCCTGCATATCTGACCGGGAATATTGCTTCCTCGTGCAGGACGGTGGCACCCATATACGAAAGTTCGCGCAGCTCGCGATAGGTTATCGTTTTTATTGTGAGAGGGTCGGGAACTATCCTCGGGTCCGCCATCATAAAGCCGGAAACATCCGTCCAGTTTTCGTACAGGTCGGCATTGACGGCGCGCGCGACTATCGAGCCTGTAACGTCCGAGCCGCCGCGGGAGAAGGTCTTTATCGTTTCGTTCGGTGTTATTCCGTAAAAGCCGGGAATGACCGCGCGTGTGTGCCGTGCCAGCTCCGCGCTCATTGTTTCCTGTGTGCGGTCGGCGTCAAAGGCTCCGCTCTCGGTGAAATATATCACGTTTTCTGCGTCGATAAAATCGTACCCGAGATATTTTGCCAGAATAAGCCCCGAGAGGTACTCTCCGCGGCTCGCGGCGTAATCGCGTCCCGCTCTGCCCATTATGGCGTTCTTTATATACAGCATTTCGGCGCTGATATCGAAATTCAGCCCAAGCTCATCTATTATCGTATAATAGCGCGTGCATATCCTGTCGAAATATGCATCGGTCTCCTCGACCGGGGCGCGGTCGCGCACCAGCCTGTTGAACTCGTAAAGCATATCCGTTACCTTTGTATCGCCCGCAAAGCGCTTGCCGGGGGCTGACGGCACGACATATCTGCGTGAGGCATCCGCTTTTATTATTGCGGCTGCCATTCTGAAATGCTCTGCATCGCAAAGCGAGCTGCCGCCGAATTTCACTACCTTGACCATAATTACACCAATCCTAATTTTGTTACGTACTCCGGTGCGTGCGGGGAACGGAATGCGGCATCGGACTCTTTCCGCGCCTTCGCGGTCCGCATTAATGCACCGTCATTATTATTATATGAAAAAATCGAATTTTGTCAACCTTTTTCGGTTGCGGCAGTGATGCTTCGGTCCTGCATATTCATGTACCCGGCGTTTGCCGGCTCATATCTGATGTATTCGGTGTCGCTCCCGCGGCTTCGCTCCAGCATTGCGGCGTAAACCGTGTCGCGCAGGGCGGCGGCGCGGCGGCGCGGCGGGAGGCTTTCGTCCGGGTAAAACGGACCGTCAATATGCACCACCGCCGCGGGCTTTTTGCCTATGCGCCGTTTTTTGTATGTCACCGTCATGGCGTAAGACGGCTTTCCGCATTTTAGCGGAAAGGTGAATGCGCTTTCCGGCATGGGGCGTATCCCGGTGTAATATTCCCAGACATGCGCCTCGGGATAGATAACGACATTGCAGCCCCCATCGGCGCGTGTTTTTACGGCTTCGGTGAATCCGCGCATCCCGCCGAGGGTGTCCGGAATCGGCAGCGCGCCGAGGAAAGGCAGGATCCTTCCTATCACCGGTATGCCGAGATTGGCGGGGCTGACGACTGTGTATATCCTGCGCGGGAAGGAGGCGAGCGCGGGGATGAAAACGTCTCCTACCGGCTGTGTGTGGTTGGCGTAAATGAACGCACCGTCCCGTGCGGCGCGCAGAAGGCGTCGGTCGCGCAGACGGACGTGTAGCGCCACGCGGCACCAGACCGATGAGATGACAAGAGCCGCGCCGTATGACAGCGCCGAGAGAAAGCGTGAACGCACGTCGGTCCTTATCCACCGGTAGTCCTCCGACAGGCGGTGATACTGATCCTTTGTCCTTACAAAATCATCCGCAAACGAGCTG
>CAUABN010000086.1:0-5959 GCA_958427275.1 uncultured Anaerotruncus sp. | reverse complement strand
GCCATGGCGACATAAAGCCGCTCGATGCGCTGGGCGTAATTCAGGTTTTCATATATCGAAAATCCGCCGTCGTATACGCGCACAAGGTGCGGGTCGTGCGCCACAGCCATACGGTCGATGGAGGCGCGCACCTCGTCAGCGGTCAGTCCCGGCATTTTGCGGAAACTGTCCGAGCTTACCTCGGCACATATCTTTTCATTGGCAAACGGGCACGCGGCAAGACCGGCGGCTATTTCGTCCCACGGCGCACAGCCGTCAAACGGGTAGACGTGCAGGTCATCTTTGCCGTTGTTGTCCTGAAGGTGCGTTGCGGCAAGTATACCGCCGAATTTTCCGAGGTAGTCCTCGTCCGGTGAAAACGCGTTGCGGTGACCGCTGTCAAAGCAGTATCCGATGCCGCGCGAGCCGCGCACACGCTCCATTACGGCGTAAAGATATTCGGGATAGACCGAATTTTCAAGTGCAAGGACAAACCCGTTCTTTTCGGCACACTCCGCAATGCGCTCGTAGCGGCAAAGCGCCGTTTCGTTTATCGGCGCGGGAGCGCTCTTGCCCCACGTGACGTGCGCGATGCCCGTCTTTACGCCGAGAGAGGAAACATATTCTATCTCACGGCAGTAGCGGTCGGCTATCGCATCGCCCTCGTCGCCCTCATTCCAGATAAGCGTTGTCTTTGAGCCTGACAGGTGCACATTTTCGACCGGGATATCCAGCCTCCCGCAGAGGGAGACGGTGGCGGCAAGGTCGCCGTCGGCATACGGAGGCATGCCGAGGCAGGCAAAATCAAAGCCTGTGGACTTCATGATACGAAGTCTTTCCTCATCGGAAAGCGATGCATCGCGCAGAAGATACATACCGAGTTTCAACATATAGCATTCTCCTTAAACAGATAGTTGACTGAAGGACGGAATCCGGAGCCGGGGACCGCCTCAGCCGTCGATTGCCTTAGTTACGATACAGCTCCCGATGCCGTAGTACTCAAAGCACCGAACGGCATTTTCGTCTATTATTTCGCCCGAGACCGCTATCGGCACTGCCGGCGGGCAGCCTACGCTCGTGTCGGCAAGCACACGTCCCACGGCTTTTGCCACCGGGATTCGCTCGGCGGGAGACATAACGGCGTCACGTATGCGCATTGCCATACGCGGCCTTCCGGGAAGCGGCGGGAGGATATTCTCCGCCCTGCGGCGCGGGATGCTCATCAGCGCCTCGCCGAGGCGCGATATATCCGCCGCGCTGTTTGACGGCGAGACCATCATCACAAGATAGTCCGGATCGTAAAATTCCGGAACGATGCCGGCATCGTAAAGCGCGCGCGCAAGCCCGTCGCCGGTATAGCCCCACGGACGTGCGGCAACGGTCAGCTTCATCGGCTCATCTCCGATGAGCGTGAAGCCGTGCGCGGTAAGACTTTTTCCGAGCACTGCGGTACGCTCCGCCATATCGTTGAGCCGCGCGGGGAGTCCGCCTGCCAGCTCGCGGTTTGCCGCATCGAGAGACCGGAGTATGAGATATGACGGGCTGGTGGATCCGAACAACGCCAGTGCGCGGCGCGCCCCGGCGCAAAAAGCAGCCGGTGCGTTCCGCGAAATATGCAGATATGCCCCGCCCGTCAGCACGGGCAGAGTTTTGTGTGCCGAATCGCAGCAGGCATCGGCTCCGAGATCGACAGGATGCCGCGATACCGGCAGAAAGCGCAGGTACGCGCCGTGCGCGTTGTCCACGAGAAGCAGCGTACCGCGGCGGTGGCAGACTGCGGCAAGTCCCGCAACGTCGGCTATACTGCCGAGATAATCCGGCGACGTTATGTAGACCGCAGCCGGCTTTATCTCCGCCGCGTCAAGCGCCGCGTCAAGCGCCTGAGGGGTGACGGTACAGGACAGGTAATTTCCGCCCGTCTCCGGGTATAGCCAGCGCACGTCGATATCCAGCAATGCCGCTGCGGAAACAAATGTTTTGTGGCAGTTGCGTGCGGCAAAAACAATCGGCGGACGCGCCGGGTCCTCCTCCCTTGCCGCAAGCACGGCAAGATAAATCATGGCGCGTATGGCGAGCGACGAACCCTCGGCGGAGTAAAACGTAGGACATCCGAAGAGCGCGGAGGCGTTTTCTTCGCTTTCGCGGATGATCCCGTGCGCCTCGTACAGGCTGTCGGCGCCGTCGATCTCGGTTATGTCGGCGCTCTCGCAGCCGAGTGCGCCGATGCCCTTATGACCCGGCATATGCAGGCGCACAGCTCCGCTTTTTTGGTATTTTTCTATGAAATCAATTATCGGAGTCGTCATCATCCGCTTCCCCGGCAGCGCGGAAGGCACGGTCAACAGCGACCATTACGGCGCATTCGATGCGCTTGCGGAAAAGCTCACAGCCGTATTTGTAAACGCCGGTGACGCTTCCGGTGGAATGATATGCGTTTGCCGCACAGCCGCCGGAACAGTAAAGGCGCGCCCAGCAGTCGCGGCATTCACGGTGAGCATAAACGTTGCAGGCGGCAAACTCGCCCTGCACGGCGGTATTGGTCACGCCGTGCCAGATATCGCCGAGGCGGAACTTTTCCTCGCCCACGAACTGATGGCAGGGGTAAAGATCGCCCCACGGTGTGACTGCCATATACTCGGTCCCCGAGCCGCACCCTGAAATACGCTTGTATATGCAGGGACCGCCCTCAAGGTCGATCATGTAATGGTAGAAGGTAAACGGCTTGCCCTCGCGGTCGCGCTTTATCATGAGATCGGCGAGCTTTTCGTACTGGTCAAGCACCACGGGCAGATCCTCTGCGGTCAGCTCGGCGGCGTCTCCCGGAGCGCACACGACCGGCTCCATGCTGAGCTCGGTAAATCCGAGGTCGAGCATAGTCTCGATATCCTTGAGAAAATCCGGATTTGCGTGAGTAAAGGTGCCGCGCATATAATAATTTTTACCGCCGCGCGCCGCAACGAGCTTTTGGAATTTTGGAACTATCCTGTCCCAGCTCCCGTTGCCCGCATAGTCAACGCGGTAACGGTCGTGCACCTCGCGCCGTCCGTCAAGGCTCAGCACGACGTTGCTCATCTCACGATTGGCAAAATCGATAACATCATCGTCGATCAGCACACCGTTTGTGGTAAGGGTAAAGCGGAAATTCTTGCCCGCCTCCTTTTCTATACTGCGCGCATAGGCGACAAGACGCTTCACCACGTCAAAATTCATAAGCGGCTCGCCGCCGAAGAAATCTACCTCAAGATTATGCCGCGTGCCCGAGTGCGCAACAAGAAAATCAAGCGCCTGCTTGCCGACCTCGTAGCTCATAACGGCGCGGTCGCCGTGATATTTGCCCTGGCTTGCAAAGCAATAGGAGCAATTGAGGTTGCAGGTGTGCGCCACGTGCAGGCAGAGCGCCTTGACGACGCCCGCCGTGCGTTCCTTCAGCTTGCCCGCCATCGGCTCAAAATTATCCGCCGCAAAAAGGCTGCCCTCCGCGGCAAGCTCCGCTACCTGATCGTAGCACTCCTCTATATCCGCGCGCTCGATATCCGCGTGTGCCGCGGCGACGGCGGATACGACCTCGTCCCGGCTTTTGCTCTCGTACCCGGAAATTATGTCATATGCGACCTCGTCCACTGCGTGAACGGCGCCCGAGGCAACGTCAAGTACGATATTGTAACCGCCAAGTTTGTACTGATGTATCATAAAACTTCTCCAATGAAAAATATAAGGGGCTGTCACACGTTAGCGCGACAGCCCCATGGATCTTTATTTGCTTACCTTGGCGCTCTTATTCTCGCACTTCTGGTTGGCAATGCCGCAGCTGGTCTTGCAGGCAGACTGGCAAGAGGTCTGGCACTCGCCGCAGCCGCCGTTCTGCGCGCTGGCGCAAAGGTTGCGGGTCTTTATGGTGACTATGTGTTTCATACAGGAGTTCCTTTCCTGACGGCTTTTGCCGTCAAATCATTCATTTAAATTATTATACCACAAAAAAATTTTTATGTCAATACGTTTTTCACTCGGAGTACGTCTCTCCGGGAAGATTGGAGATATCCTCCGCTCCGGCGCCCGCCGACAGGAAAAGCGATATTATATCCTCGGCGCTGACGCTCTCTCTGCCCTCGAACCGCTCGAGCAGATATTCGCTTATAAACGGCAGAGCCTCGTCCGGAATGTTTATCCCATGCTCGGCTGCGGTGATTTTTATGCCCTCGGCAAGCTTTGCTTCGGCGTCGTCCCCCGGCTCCGCCGAAAGGGCGTCGCTCACGCGCTCGGCGAGCGCGCCGGCAAGCTTATTTCTCTTCTCGGTGTCATCTCCCGTTATACCGAACTCGCCGCCGAGATATGAGATACCCGAATTGACGGCATATTCGGCAAGCGGCGCAAACAGGCGGCTGCCCTTTACTATATCAACAAATCTGCCTATGACCCCGCTCTCAAGTATTTTCGCGGCAATATCCTCACCGTCGCCGGACAGAATGTCGCGGCAGGATATCATCAGCTTTGCCAGCTCGCCCACCGTTTTTATCTCAACATCAAGGTCGGCGGGGGTTATATCCGCCACCGTTCCGAGAAAGCGGTCAAACACCGGGGCAACGCTCGGATTGAGCTTTGGTCTTGCCGTTCCGAGGAACTCACCGCCGGACATCCACTTTGCCGACATGCTGTGCAGAGCGTCCGCGATTACGTTTTTGATAATACCGTTATTTGAGAGTGCGGAAGTCAGGCGATCTATCGCGCGTGACTGCGATTCGCCGTACCCGTCCGGGCTTATGTTTACAAATGGTAAGATATCTATCGCAGTGCGTGCAAGCAGAGGCACATCGGCGGAAAGCACGTATTTCTCGCCGCCTACGCTGACTGTGGTTATGCGGTCAAACACCGCACTTCCGCCGCACTGACTGAGAACGCCGCAAAATCCGCTGTCGGAAAGCGGCGCGGCAAATTGGAAATATCCGTCGCGCACGTCGCCGTACCCTTCGGGAAGCACCTCCCCGTCTTCGGCTGCGATCTCGGCGGCATATGCATCGGCGGCGGCAAAGGCATCGGATACCAATCCGACGTATCCCACGATAGGAATGCATATCGCCGATACGATGATAAGCCCGCGCACCGTTCCGCAAAGAAAGCCGCAAAGGTTCGATGCCGCCCGGCTTTCTCCCTCGCCGCTGTTGTCTGCGGCGCTTTCAGCATTTCCGGACTTCTCCGCCGCGCATTTGCGGCTGCGTTTTACCGCCCATATAACTATTGCCGTTGCAACGGAGAAAAAGATCAGCAGCATTATAAACAGCGAAACAAATCTCAGCGGCGCGATGAGCGCCGTGGAGACCGCCTCAAAAAGCTTTGCAAGCGTGGGGATATCCTCGGCGATCTCGGTAGTGGCATCGCTCTGCGAGATCATCCCGATCAACCGACGGGTGATACCCGAGGTCAGTGTTACGAACGGCACGGTAAGAAAGACCGCCGCCGCAAATGCTGCAGCGGCAGTTGCAATGTGTATCGCCGCCCGCTTGCCGCCGCGTGCCATACCGATAAGTCCGCCGACGACAGCAAATATACAAGCCATTACAGTAATCCCGATCGATATATGCTCGTATGTGATGTCCATATTGACTTCTCCCGAATTTACAGAATCATTTTTGCGCGTGTTGTTAATAAATTATACAACACATCTGCATTTTTGTCAATGTGCGTAGCATCAATTGCCGGAATATCTGTAAAGCATGCTCGGTCTGCCGCCGGTCTCGTAGTTCATTCTGCCGGATATCTGCCCGCGCTCGATAAGATATCCCATATACCGTTTTACGGTGACGCGGGAAAGCCCCACGCGGTCGGCTATCTCCTCGCCTGTCATTTCCGCGCCGCCACAGCCGCGCAGAAAGTCGCATATCGTTGAAAGCGTCTGATCCTGAATGCCCTTCGGCAGTTCGTTCCCCACCGCGGTGGGCGCATGCCTGCCGCCGCCCAGCATGAGGTCGATATGCTCCTGACTCAG
>CAUABN010000085.1:0-5981 GCA_958427275.1 uncultured Anaerotruncus sp. | reverse complement strand
ATTCAAAACTGCCGATCTTATCGACGGTCACAACGTTTATGCCGTCATGCGCCGCCTTTTTGTCATGCCGCATGAAGTCGCAGAGCCTCTCGGCGTCTGTTCCGGCGGGCAGACCGGTCGGCAGACCGTATTTTTTCAGCACGCGGCGCAGTCTTTCCCGTACCGCATCTCCGCACATGGGTAGCATTCCCGCCGCAACGCATTCGCCGTGCAGCCACTCGCCGCCCATCATTCCCTCTATCGCGTGTCCCACGGTGTGACCGAAGTTCAGCACACGGCGCAGTCCGCGTTCCTCGGGGTCGGCTTCAACGACCGCACGCTTTATCATGAGCGCCCCGCGTATCACGCGGTCGATGTCGGAATTTATATCATCGCTCGCCTCTATAAGCCCGAACAGCTCCGCGTCCGACGTCGCCGCCATTTTTATCGCCTCGCAAAGTCCGGCGGCAAACTGGCGGCGGTCGAGCGTTGCAAGCACGTCCGGATCGATGACGACCGCACGCGGCTGGTAAAACGCACCCACGATGTTCTTTATGCCGTCCATATCCACGGCTACCTTGCCGCCGATGGAGGAATCCACCTGCGAGAGCAATGTGGTGGGGATATTATAAAAGCCTATGCCGCGCATATACGTTGCGGCGGCAAAGCCGGACAGATCGCCCACCACGCCTCCGCCGACTGCTATCACGCAGTCGCCGCGCGTGAGCGACGCCTCCGCCATGCGCGAAAGCAACGCGCGGTAGGAATCAAGGCTTTTTGTCGCCTCTCCGGCAGGCAGAGTTACCACACCGGCGCAGTCGGCGGCAGCCGCCGCCGCGCGCGCATATTGCGCGGGAACACCCGAATCGGTAACGACAAGGGTGCGGCAATTCTGCGGCAGATATTCCGTTGCCTTTATCAGCGCGCCGCGCTCAAGGATGATATCATACCCGCCGCGGTCGTGCTTTACCGGTATCCTCATGCCTCGTACGTCCCCGCCAGACGCAGCTTGTCGCAGACCGCCGAAAGCTCACGCAGCATGTTCTGCCCGTCGTCGGTGCTGATATTTCCGTCCGCCTCGACAAGGAAATAGTAATTCCAGATGAGGTCCTTCATCGGACGACTGCGCAGTCCGCGCATATTGAAATTGTGCGCGCCTATGATATTGAGCGGCTGAGCCAGCGCGCCCGCCTCGTTTTTGGTGGTGAAAACAAGAATGAAATGCTCGCGTCCCGTGCGGCTGTCCGGGGACGGCAGGTGCTGTGCGCGGCTGAGCACGGCAAAGCGCGTTGTATTTGAGCGCGCCGAGTTGACGCGGTGCGCCAGCGCCTCAAGCCCGTAAAGCACCGCTGTCTCGTCCGACGCGATAGCGGCAATATGAGGGTCGTTTGCCGCCGCAACATATTTTGCGGCAAGCGCGGTGTTGGAATAGGAGACCGTCTTCCAGCCGTGCGCACGGATGAAATCCGCGCACTGCTCAAGCGCCTGCGGGTGGCTCACCACAGTCTCGATATCCTCTATCGACGCGCCCGGAACACCGAGCAGACTGTGCTCGACCTCAAGGTCGATAATGCGGTTTATATAAAGACTGCCCGAGAAAAGCAGGTCCATGACCGCGCCGACGTCGCCGGCATAGCTGTTTTCGATAGGGAGGACCGCACAGTCATACCGCCCGTCCTCGACCGCGCGGTAGGAGTCGGCAAAGTCGGCGCACGCCTCAAGCGACGCACCGGGGAAGGCACGGTTGGCGGCAATATACCCGAACGCGCCCTCGGCTCCGCTGTACACGACGCGCATTCCCTCGGTAAGACGGGACTGATACGCCCGTGATGTCTTCATGACATCCTTGACAAAGGAGGTGTAATATTCGCGCATGGTGGGATCCGCCACGCGCTCCGATGCGGCTGCCACCACCGCCGCCTCGCGTGCGGGATCGCATATGGGGAGCGCATGCTCGCGCTTGTATTCGGCAATGCCGCGGCAAGCCTCCATGCGCCGTTCAAAAAGCCGCGCCATTTCAGTGTCTATGGCGTCTATCTCGATCCTGTTTTTTTCAAGCTGATTCATTTTTCCGACCTCGTTTATCATGTATTTTCATTTTCGTGTAAAAACAAAAAGGCGATTCCCCGCAAAAGGAAACCGCACATTTTTATTGCGATATATTACGCCGCCCGGACGTTCACCTTTTGCGTGTACTTACATGAGGTAAGGTAATAGTAAAAGTAAAAAAAGCAGTCCGCAAAAAAGCGCACTGCATATGTGAACGCAAAAGAAGCCGCACTGACGGCACGGAGAGCGACAGATGATATTCTGTTTGCAAGAACTGTATGAACGGATCTCATTTTGCCGCCTCCTCGGATAAGATACTGTTATTATACCGCGGAATCCGGATTTGTCAAGCGCCGCGCGACATTGTTTTAATTTTGTTCACATTTGGGCTATCGTAACGGCGGGCAAGTCTGCCCGCCGTTACGATAGCCGGACCGATCAGCCCTTTCTGCGCGCTATCGTTCTCTCAAGGAACTCAAGCGTACCGGCTCCGCCGTCAAGACGGACGCGACAGCCCATGGGCAGCACGCCGTGGCGCGTACCGTGACCGATATCGTTGGTGTAAGCTACGGGTATATCGTACCGCTCGCCTATAAGAGCCAGCAGCGCCACAAGCTCCTCCGGCGGCGTACCGGCGTTATTGTAACAGCCGAAGATGAATCCCCTGACCCTGCGCATGAACGGGTGCTGCCATATCGCGGCAAGATATTCGCTCACAGCGTCCGGCTTTGAGAATCTTTCATGATCCTCGATGAACAGAATATAATCGGCATTCGGATCAAACGAAAAATACGGACTGCCGAACATCATGGCAAAATTGCGGGAGTATCCGCCCGTCAGCACGCCCTCACCGACGCCCGCGCGTATGCTCTGCCAGCCGGAGTCGGTATCAAAGAAGCGATGCTCGCCCGAAACAAAGTTCTCACAGAACTGCGTGTAGTTGTAATGGCGCAGGTCGCCAAACACGCCGGGCGTCTGACCGTAATATGTAACGAGTCCCGTCATCGCGGTGATGGCGGAAAGAACGGTCGTTCCGTCACTGTAACTGGAATAGATCTTCGGATTGTTTTTTATAGTCTCGTAATCAAGCAGCGGAGGAAGCGCGGGCGAGCCTTCACCGCCGTAGAAAAAGACCATTTTCACCTCGGGGTCGGCTGCAAGCCCGTTTATATCGGCGGCGCGCTCCTCGTCCGAGGCAAGGAAGCCCCACGAGTCGGAATACAGATTTCCGGCGAGCTTAACGCGGTAGCCGAGTTTGCCGAGAACATATGCGGCACGCTCGATGCTCTCCGGCTTTGCTATGCCGCTGGGAGACGCTATCCCTATCGTATCGCCGGGACAAAGGCGCGGCGGCAGTATTTTCTTTTTCATAATGACATTCATCCTTTCGGCGTGTTGTTTTGTTATAATGATACAACGTTTCGGGACAAAAATCAAGTAGACGGTCAAAAAATTCACAATGCGGTCTTGAAAAACACCCCGCCTTATGATATAATAAGACATTATCGTAAGCGATAAGCATTTATTATCACCGCGTATATGAAAGGAATCTACATAAAATGGAATGGCTGAGATCCGCGCTTGAATATCTGCGCGGGGCAAACCTCTCCGCTACCGCATTCCGGCTCGTTCTGGCAATGCTGTTCGGCGGGATCATCGGGCTTGAAAGAGGTCGCCGCCGTCGTCCGGCAGGCTTCCGCACTCACATACTCGTCTGCATGGGCGCCGCGCTTGCAATGTGCATAAGTCAGTATCTTGCTATAACGCTCGGACAGTCCACCGACATATCGCGTCTCGGCGCGCAGGTGATAAACGGCATCGGCTTTCTCGGTGCGGGCACCATCGTCGTTACCGGCAGACAGCAGGTGAAGGGACTTACCACCGCCTCGGGTCTCTGGGCATCGGCATGTATGGGACTTGCCATCGGCGCGGGCTATTACGAATGCGCCGTCCTTGCCTGCATCACCATATTCCTCACAATAACCGTACTCAACAATGTCGAAAAGTTGCTCACCTCGCGCACAAAAAATATGAACATCAATGTCACGCTCGGCGCTGTCGGTCAGCTCCCCGGCGTGCTCGATGTGCTTCGCTCGATGAATATAAAAATATTCGATGTTGAAATAACCAACGTGCGCGACCTGCGCGTGGCATCGCCCAACGTTATAATCGAAATGAAGCTGCCGCGCTCACAGCATCACGCGAAGATAATTACCGCCGTAGCCGCCATTGAAGGCGTGCTGTCGGTCGAGGAGCCTTGAGGAGGAGCCGGTTCATGACAGGATTTATAGAAGCAATAACAGGCACCGGCATAGCCGGAGTCGTAATCCGTATGTTCCTTGCCGTGCTTTGCGGCGGACTTATCGGTCTTGAACGCGAAAGCAAGCGCCGCTCGGCGGGCTTCCGCACACACACGCTCATATGCATAGGAGCAACGCTCACAACGCTGACCAGCCAGTACCTGCTCGGCAAAGGACTTGTCACCGACCCCGCGCGTCTCGGCGCACAGGTCATAGCCGGTATGGGCTTTATCGGCGCGGGCGCGATAATCGTCACCTCACGCCGTCAGGTAAAGGGACTGACCACCGCGGCGGGTCTCTGGACCTCTGCGATAATCGGACTTGCCATAGGCACCGGCTATTACGAGGCGGCGCTTATCACGGTGGCGCTTGTGCTCTTTTCCGAGCTTGTGCTTTCAAAGCTCGAATACTTCATCATCTCTACCGCACGCTCGATGAACATTTATGTGGAATTCGCCGACGCCGATACCCTCAATGCGATAGTTGACGAGGTGAAAAAGCACAATATGTCGATTGTGGACATTGAGATAACAAAATCGCGCCCCTCCGAGGGAACGCAGCTCAGCGCGATACTTTCACTGCAATTCAAAAAGAAGATACCTCACGAAAACGTGATGGCCTTCATATCCGAAGTCCCCGGCGTTGCAACCGTAGAGGAGCTTTGAAATATCCGGGTCCTTAAAAATCTCAGTTTGAGTTTTTTAAGGACCCTTTTTTCGTCGATTTCATTTCTCTCACGATACATCTTGGAACCGCGCCGACTGATTTTCATTGTTTTTTTGCCATGAATACAAAAAAAGTTCCGTTTTCGGAACAGGATAATTCCAAAAACCCCTTGACAAGTCCGCATGCATGCTATATAATATACTCAGAACAAAGCATGAAAGGCACATGACACATGAAGCAGACAAAAAAGCTCGCACCGGTAGTTCCCGTCGGCAATGACAAGGAAGAAAAAAAGAAGGCGATAAACACCGCCATAACTCAGATAGAACGCAATTTCGGCTCCGGCGCCATCATGCGTCTGGGCGAAAATACGCATATGGAGGTCCAGGCGGTACATACCGGATCGCTCGGGCTTGACATGGCGCTCGGCATCGGCGGTCTCCCGCGCGGCAGAATAATCGAAATATACGGTCCCGAATCCTCCGGTAAGACCACAGTGGCGCTTCACGTGGTGGCTGAGGTCCAGAAGGGCGGCGGAGAGGCTGCTTTCATCGACGCCGAACACGCGCTGGACCCTATCTACGCCCGCGCACTCGGCGTCAACGTTGACGATCTGCTCGTCTCCCAACCCGACTGCGGCGAGGATGCTCTTGACATCACCGAAGCGCTCGTGCGCTCCGGAGCCATCGATGTGGTCGTTATCGACTCGGTGGCGGCGCTCGTTCCGCGCCAGGAGATAGAGGGCGATATGGGCGCATCGGCGGTCGGCGTGCAGGCACGCCTTATGTCGCAGGCGATGCGCAAACTCTCCTCGGTGATCTCAAAGAGCAACTGCGTAGTCATATTCATAAACCAGCTCCGCGAAAAGGTCGGCGTCACATACGGCAATCCCGAGGTGACGACAGGCGGACGCGCGCTGAAATTCTACGCCTCGGTGCGTATAGACGTGCGCCGCTCCGAGCAGCTTAAGAACGGCAACGATGTCTA
>CAUABN010000084.1:0-6007 GCA_958427275.1 uncultured Anaerotruncus sp. | reverse complement strand
GGTGAGGCGGGGTAACTGAACTTCGAAATCTTATTTTAACTAAATTCCCCGCCGGATATATCATTCACTTAGGCAGGTACACTCTCAGGTGTGCCGCAGCCTGTGCATATATCGCCGAGATATCCGATTTCGGACTTGAGGAAATATTCCATGCAAGGTACTGTGCGTCGCCCATGAATTCCTTCGTCAGTACAAAATACTGCGTGGTTATCATGCTCGGGCGCGTGCCGCTGTACTTACTGTTGGCATCGCTGAATATATCGATCCTGAACTGCCAGCCGGTGTCCGCGATAAACACGGTTCCGAGCGGCAGGTCGGAAAGCGAATATTTCTGCTTTGAGCAGATATGCTGATGGTAGGTCCCCGCGCCGGCTCCGGGGGTCTTTGTTGTCGCCGAGCTGGTGCAGTTCCAGTACGAGTTTTCGATGTATTCCCACTCAAGCAGCGTATACTTCGTAAGATCGACACCTGCCGCGGCAGCGACTGCCTTGTCCGCCTCAAAGAAATCGGCGGGAGAAAGCTCGGCTCCGGGATCGATCGCGGGTGCCGTGCCGGGACGCTCGCCGGTCTTGATAGCGCTTTCTGTAACTGCAAGCGGCGTTTTTATGGCATTTTTGACCGATTCACGCGCCACTGCAAGCATATCCGAGGTTATTGCAGCCGGTGCGGGATTATAACTGACCTTATCCACATCGCCGCCCGTAAGAGCCGCGTACCATGTGAGTCCGGCTATATATCTGCCTATGTTGTAGTCAAGGTGATAGCCGTCACGCGTCAGCGTGTCGCCGAGGAAGGAGGTACGCGCGTTCTGAATCGACGTCATGCAGGGGATAGAGAGCACGAATCTCGGCTCGGTTTCTATGCATTTGTGCATGCAGTCTATTATCATATCGTACATCTTCTGCTGGCTGCGGTCGTAATTCGGGAACGACGAATGCGTGCTGTCCTGTTGATACGCCCATGTCATATTCCAGATGAATTTTGCCTCCGGCGCTTTTGCTTCAACGAAATCAAGCAGATTGGTCAGCGTTTTGCCGTAGCTCGATACGAGCCCGCAGGTCTTGGAGGTCTGCTGGAAGGAGATATAATCCCATTTTTCGTCTGCGATAGCATCCGACATTTTATAACTCTTTGTGGACTCCCACCTCCCGGACGTATTTTTGTAATAGGTGTAGGACGGACTGTCCGATTTTGCAAAGCCGAGGTGCTGTGCAAGACTGCATCCGCCGTAGTAAAGGTTGCCGAGGACTATCTCCTCAACTCCGCCGGACTTTGCAATGTCGTAAAGATACTGCATGCAGTCGGCGGAAAAGCTGTTGCCGATGGCAAGGATTTTCAAAGTTTTCACCTCCGTGGGTTGGGTAGTTGTTTCCTCGCCGCATGTGGGCGGCTCGGTCACGGGATCGGTCTCTGATGTTGCCGCGCCGGGCGTAACCGGGGCGTTAGTAGCCGGTGTGGTTACATCGGGTGCGTTACCCGGAGAGCATGCGGCGAGCGCCGCTGTGAGCATCAGCGCGGCAAGCGCGATGGCAATTACTCTTTTTTGACGGATCATGTCATTCCTCCGTTTTATTTTGTTGTTTCAGCCGCCGTGTGGCGCAGATATGCCGCTGTTCCGGCGTCTATACCGCCGGAGAAATCGGTGCATTCCGGCGATGTGCGGAATATGGTGACAAAATGCACGCACGCGGCAAGGTACGAGCCTGCCGGCGAGGGATGCGTAAGGTCGGCGTTGTACAGCTCGATGTCCGGGCGTTCGGCGCTCGCGCGCGCGAATGCCGCGCCTACCGGAGATACGCGCAAGCCGAAGTGCTCGCCAGCGGCGGCGTATGAGTCATGCAGAAGCGCATACATCTGCCCGGGCGTCCAGCTGTGCTCTGCAAGCACGCTGTGTCCCGCCTTGCGTCCCCAGGTCTCGTAAAGCACGACCTCCGCTCCGGGCTGATCGCGCCGTATCTTTGTGAGCAGCGCTTCAATGCCGCCGAAAAAGCTCTCGCGGTCGATAGCGGGGCGCACCGACTGCTCCTGAAGTATTATGCAGTCGAATTTGTGCTCGCCGGCGAGCATCGCGCTCACGCGCGCGCCGTGCTCGTTGTCATCCGAGGCGAGCGATGCAAGTGTGTAGCCGCCCTTTGTGACGGAAAACACCTTGACATCCTGCCCTGCCGCCTGTGCCAGCGCCTCAAGCGTTGCGGGCATATCGTTGAAGTATGTGTAGCTGTTTCCGATAAACAAAATATTCATTTCAGTTGAAATACGGGGGATTCCCGGTCTTACGAGGGTGTGCCCCGTTTTTTATTGCTTTTTGTCGTTTATAAGCGCCACGACCGACGTCCATATGGCATACGAGACTTCCGCCTCTGTCAGATCGGCGTTTACGGTGACGACGCGCCTGCCGCGCGCCGCAAGATAGTCAAGCGCCTCGCGGTAGTTTTTAAGCACGCGGCGCTGTGTTTCGTCCGCGTCGAATATCTCTTCCTCGGTCCTGCCTGCCGCGCGGCGGCGGGCGCTGACCTCCGGCGATACCTCAAGGTAAATTATACGGTCGGGATCGAGCGTTTCAAAGCAGGGGCGGTTAAGCTCGTATATCTGCTCCATCGAGAGGCGCGGGGTGCGGTTGTACGCCATATTTGAGGGATAATAGCGGTCGCACACTATGTCGTCTCCGGCATCAAGATGCGGCTGCATGAACGCTACATGCTCAAGCCTGTCGGCAACGTGCATGTACGCAAGCGTTTCGGGCAGTATCTTTACACTGCCGTAGTATGCGGAGCGCACTACGGCTCCGACTATATCGCGGCTGTCCGGCTCGAGCTCCGAAAGACAGCGTCTGCCGCGTTCAGCCGCAAGGCGGCGGCATAAAGCCGCCGCCTGTGTGGTCTTGCCGCAGCCGTCGCCGCCCTCAAGAACTATAAACAATCCACGCCCGGGGGCGTCGTTACGGCTGTAACTGTTCATTTTCGGTGTCATTCCTTTCTCTGCGGCTGTGCCGCCGCCCGGATCATATCCGTTTCCGCCGGCACAGCTGCTGCTTGAAAACAATATGCCTTCAGCTATGCATTTGTTTTCAGGCTTTTTTCTGCTTCAGGTGCTTTTTTTCAGTGCTTTTTTCTTTTCAGGCAGAACGCCGCGGGAATAAGTGCGGCAATGCAGCCCATTACAGCTACGGACGAGCCGCAGCCCTTTTTGTTGTCAGCCGCCGGAGCGGTAGTGGTGGGAGCAACGGGAGCAGTGGTCTCTGCGGGCTTGCTCTCAGCCGGCTTGGTCTCAGCGGGCTTGGTCTCAGCGGGTTTGGTCTCGGCAGGCTTTGTTTCCGCAGGCTTGGTCTCGGCAGCGGTCGTCTCAACGTCCTTCTGCTCGGTCGCAACAGGCTCTACGGTGTCGTTGCCCATCTGTGCCAGCGCCATGATCTCAAGGTCGCTCAGCATACGGTTGTAGATGCGCAGGTCGTCGAGATAGCCTTCAAATCCGGGGTATTTGCCGATCTCATAGTGGTTGCCCACGCAAAGAGCGGCGATCTGTACCGGTACGGACTCGGTATATGTAGCGGTCTCAACATGATTTCCGTCGGCATAGTATTTGATTGTGTTGGTGTTTACGTCGTAAACAAGTGTAAAGAGAGTCCACTTTTTGGTTTCAAGCTGAGGGGTACGGTAGTAGGAGAAGCTCTTTTCCTCATACATACCGCCGGTGGGCGCCTTGCCGTTCCCGTTTATGCAGACCTGGCAGGAGCCGGGGTAGTCGCCCCATACGAACTGCAGGTGCATATCGCCGACCTGCCATGACTGGGTGGTGAAGAAGTAGCGGTTCTTGTCGGCGGATTCAACAGGGAACTTTTCGGAGTAGATCCATACCGAGAAGGTGAGGCTGTTCATGTCGAGCAGTTTGCCCTTGAGGGTGTCGTCATAAGCCATGAAGTATGTGCCGCCGTCAAAATACACGGCGTTGCCTACGGGACCGGGCGAGGTGTACGTGGTGCCGTACATTTTTTCAACGGGTGCGGGATTGACCTTTGACGAGTCGGCAAAGGTCTGCGCTGTGGGGTCGTATTCGTCAAAGGTGTAGTGCAGTACAAGACCGTTTTCAAGGTCTACTGCGGGGGTGGCAAACGCCGGGAGCGCCAGCGCTACAAGCACCAGCACGGCAAGCATAATGGATGTGATCTTTTTCATTTTTATATCCTCCGGTATACTTAGTTGAGCTTAAGTCCGCGCAGCGTGGTATCGATGTCTTTGTTTATGATCTTTTTGGCTCTGGTGACCTCGCTCGAAATGTCGGAGCGGCCTGCCTTGAAGGCGTTCTCAACTGTGTTGCGGACGCTGCCGAAGTTGTAAACGTATGCAAGATCGAATCTGCCGTTCTTGTAAACGATGTCAAGCATTTCGATGGCTTCGGGATCCTTATTGTACTTGTAGCAAAGAGTGATGTTGTAATATGCGGGTTTGATCTTTTTGTGCGAGATAGCCGCCATGTTTTCAAGTACAACGGCAACACGCTCAAGATCGGGGCAGCCGACCGGCACGCCGATGGAGGCTGCACTGCAGGTGATGGGGGAGATGTATTCTGCCTGCTCCTCGTCATACTTCGGAGATGTCACGATACCGTAGGAGAAGCTGTCATCACGGTGCTCCTTGAGGGTGCCCGTTACCTCATACATAAAGAGGGAGCGCTCCTCGGAGAAGGGAGTGTGCTGACGGTTGGTGAGTTTTGAGAAGCCGTCGCTTGTCTGGTTGCCGCAAAGGATGGTGTTGAACATCGTGTCCTTTACCTTGTTGTAAGCGTTTATGTAGCGTTCGTTCACGCTGTCAAAATGCTGGGGAATGTTTTTGCTGTCATAGGAGAGCACGTTGGTGTCAAAGCCGACCATCATCGAGTAACCGGCGTTGGTGTGAGCAACGAGACCGTAAATGCTGGTGGATTCGGAAATGTCCTTTTTACCGCTGGCGTCAAGGTCGCTGGCGACCCCTTCATCATCTCGTTGAGCTTGCCGATGGTCCATTTGCCGTCTCTGACGAGCTTGTAGGGATCCTCAAGAGAGGGGTACTTTGCGAGCATATCCTTATTGAATATGGAAACGTAGAAGGATTCGTGATAGTGGAGGTGAATGTCCGAGAAGACCATGTACACACCGTCGCCTATCGCAAGGTTCTGCGTGGAGCGGGGGTACCACCATTCCTTGTCAAGGTTGATGTCTGAAAGCGTTTTGAGGTCTACAAGTCTGCTTTCTGCTACGAGCTTTACGTTGCTTGAGCTGGCGTCAACAAAGAAGTCATACATGTGCGTGTCGGTGTCCTGGTCCTTGCGGACGGCGGACAGCACGTTGCTCACCGTGTCGATGACTAACGTAACGCCGACCTGTTCCTCAAGCATGGAGTTACGTTCGGTAATGGCGTCGGAAATCGTGTCTCCGAGCTGTTCGGAGGATTCCATGGTGGTGAGCGCCCAGCCGCTGATGTTGTTGAGAATGTGAATCTCGGCTTTGTCATAGTTGCCGGTGGGCAGGTTGGCATAGATGCTGTCTGTGGTATCCGCTTCCGGCGCTGTCGTTGAAGCGACAGGGGCGGTCGTTGCGTCGGGGCCGCCCGAGGGGTTCGAACATGCGCAAAGCACGCCGCATATCATCAATATGGCGAGAAGCGCGGTGATGAATCTGGCAAAAGTGCGTCTTTTGCCGTTGGTGAGTTCTGAACTGATCATATAGATTTCCTCCGTGTCTTCCGCGTCCGGGGGTGTTGTGTTCTCCGGCGCAGATTGATAAATTATAGACAGGTACATTATAGCACAAAAACGTACTCAAATCAAGCCTTGTAATTGATGTTATTTAACAATTTTTTCTCGTCCGACCGTTATCCGTTACCATTCCGGACCGCGCGGCGTGTTTATCTTGTTTTTTTGACCTTTTGCAACAGTAATAGTTTCAAAATGCTGCCGCATTGTGACATTATTTTCCACCATATCGGAATATAATAGAAAACGGGATCGCTACGGATCACGAAAGGCAGGGATG
>CAUABN010000083.1:0-6008 GCA_958427275.1 uncultured Anaerotruncus sp. | reverse complement strand
AGCGTGGTGGGAGCCATCTTGACATAAGCCGCGATCGTTCCGGAATCATTGCCCCATGTGGTATAGCCGTGGTGAGATACCTGAACGATATCGCTCTTGAGATAGTCGCCGAACATATTTGCGGCGATCTGCATTCCGGCGCCGGTTGCATCGCCCGTTATCATGAACGTAGTACCGCTGATCGTCGCCTTTATGATAAGAGACGTGGTGTTGAAGGCGTTGCACATCGTGGGACCGTAGCTCTCGATGGTGTAGAGGACCTCAAGCTTTGCATCGGCAAAGTAGTATACCTGACCGACGTGTATGGTGCGAACGGTAGCATTCAGTGCGGCAGCGGCTGACAGTACGTTTGTATATCCTCCGCCTTCGCTGGTGCCCCAGTTCTTAGAACCCTTGGCAAGATAATCGGATATTGCGTTCTGACGCTCGGTATCGGACATGAAGTTTACAAGGAAGTTCTCAACAGTAAAGCTCTTGAATGCATCGCTGCGCTTGGAGATCATGCCGGAGTGGTCGCCGTGTGCGTGGGTGATTATCCATGCGGCAATGCGGATATCCTTGTCTGTCTTGGCATAGCCCTTTGCCTGACTGCGAAGTTCCGCAGCAAGGTTGTTGGCGCATGAGGCGCGGTTGAAGCCGCCGTCGATGATGATAAAGCTGCCATCCTCAAGTCTTATGAGCATGGAAAGACCATTGGAGGTATATCCGGAATCCGCAGTGTTGTAATACTCCATACCGAACATCGTTATCTGCGAAGTCGTTACCTTTTCGTACTTTGCCGCCTCAAGCGGAACAGCCTCCGCAAGCGGCTCGATGATTATACGCGCGGAGGATTCGTAGTTGTAGAATCCGGCAGTAAGCGTATATTTATCGTTGGTATATGTAGCAAACTTATTTGATTTTATCTCGTTGGTGGTGTACTGTGTATATCCGGCGGCGGTAAGCGCGTTGAGGTATGCATCGAACTCGCTCATATTTGTCTTTTTGATGATTATCTCATCGACCGAGTTACCGGCTTTGTAATACGAGCCGAACTTTCCGCCCTCATACATCGGTATTGCGGAAATACGCTTGTTGTTGACGCCGGTGGTGGCTATCTCGTCGCGCTTGATGGTGACGCTCTTGGTTTCCTTGTCGGCGGCAAGCCTTATAAGGTCGGAGAGCTTGTTGGCGGCAGCGGTGTAGCCGCTCTCGGTATATGCGGCAACGATTATCTTGTTGCCGACTACGCGGAGTGCGTAATCGCCGTATCCCAGCCCGTCATATGCACCAGCGCTCTCCTCATATGCGGTATCGCCGATGAGGATCTCGAATGTCGATGAGTCATAGGACTGACCGGGCATGAGGAAGTCCTCTCCAAGAACTACCGTCTCATCATAGTTCAACTCAACGCCGAAATTATTCTTCACGAGGTTGTTGATGGTGTCGCGCAGCTTTTTGGCGGCAGTAATCTCGGGGGCGTCAGCCGATATGATATCAGCCGAGCGGACGATACGCGCAAGCGTGATCTTGCCGTCCTTTACCACGTCAAACGTTTCGGGAAGCGGCTCTTCGGTCGTTTCCGCAGGTGTGGTTTCCGGCGGATCAATCGGCTTCTGCTCACATGAGCAGAAAAGCACCGTCATTGCAAGCACAAGTGCAAGCACAAGCATTGACAGCCGGAGCTTTTTGTTTGTTTTCATATCTGGTTCCTTTCCCGCCCGGTCATGACGGCGGCAGAATAAACCGGCATCCGAACGCAAAAGCATGACCGGGCATGAACGCCGAAGCCTTTGCAGCAGCTTGCGAGAGCAATGTCGAACGCCTTAAGTTATCTTACATTATATCAGTTAACACCCCGGTTTTCAAGACGCACGTATAATGTTTTACATGCATTCGTCAAAATTAACCTGAAGTTAATAATCCAATCCACCTTTCTTCAAACAATAATGCATTAAAAACTGCAACACGAGCCGCCGGCGACGGTCCCGTGTTGTGCATTGTGTACATATTTGGACGCCCCGCCGCCGCACACAGCAGCAACGGGACGTTTTTCCGATCTTATTTCTTTATCGTGCTCGCGCCTTCGATCTTGGAGGTCGGGACACGGCTGACTATCGCTGTTCCGACTTTATACGGCAGCGGCAGGATGACCGTATCGCCCTCTGTACCGGCGACATAGGTTTCAAGATAATTGGGGTTGGACTTTGTATCCGTAAGGGCAACGTTGTACGCCTTGGATACGTACTTGGGGTATGCATTGCCGCCCTGCGGCCAAAGCAGTGTGGGCGGGACCATCTGGCGGTACGCCGCGATGGTGCCGGCATCATTGCCCCATGTGGTATATCCGTGGTGCGAGACCTGGACGATATCGCTTCTGAGATAATCGCCGAATGCCTTGACCGCAGCCTGCATTCCGTTACCGGTAGCATCGCCCGTTATCATGAACGTAGTACCGCCGATCGTCGCCTTTATGATAAGAGACGTGGTGTTGAAGGCGTTGCAGACAGAGGGACCGAAGCTCTCGATCGTGTAAAGAACCTCCAGCTTCGCATCGGCAAAGTAGTAGTTCTGACCCACGTGAACGATGCGGACCTTGGCGCCGAGATTTTCCGCGGAAGACAGCACCGAGGCATATCCGCCGCCCTCGCCGTTGCTCCAGTTCGTCGCGCCCTTGGCGATATATTCGGATATAGCCTTCTGACGCTCGGAATCCGAAATGAAGTTGACAAGGAAATTCTCAACGGTGAAGCCCTTGAAGGCATCACTGCGGCTGGAGATCATACCGGAGTGGTCGCCGTGCGCATGGGTGATTATCCATGCGGCAATGCGGATGTCCTTATCGTTCTTGGCGTATTTGCTCGCCTGCTTGCGTATTTCGGCTGCGAGATTATTTGAGCATGATGCACGGTTGAAGCCGCCGTCGATGATGATAAAGCTGCCGTCCTCAAGCCTTATGAGCATAGAAAGACCGTTTGACTTGTACGAGCTGGTGGTTTTGTATTCAAGTCCGAGCATCGTAATCTGCGAGGTCGTTACCTTTTCGTACTTTGCCGCCTCAAGCGGAACAGCCTCAGCCAGCGGCTCGATTATAAGGCGCGCCGATGCTTCGTAATTGTAATATCCGACCGTGAGGGTGTAGCTCTCGTTTGTGTATGTAGCAAACTTGTTGGACTTGATCTCGTTTGTGGTGTAGCAGGTGTATCCGGATTCGGTGAGCTTTTTAAGATAGCTGTCGAACTCGTCCCTATTCGTCTTTTTTACGATTATCTCGTCAACGGTGTTGCCCGCCTTATAATATGAGCCGAACGCGCCGCCCTCGTACATCGGTATCGCGGATATGGTCTTGTTCGTGCTGCCGCCGATGACGATATCGGTGCGCCCGAGCGTTATCGACTTAGCCGTCGTATCCGCGCTCTGCTTTATAAGATCGATGAGCTTGTTGGCGGCGGCGTTGTAGCCGCTCTCGGTATATGCGGCAACTATTATCTTGTTGCCAACAGCCTTTACGGCATAGTCGCCGTAGGAAAGTCCGTCAAACGCGCCCGCGCTCTCATCATATGCGGTCGCACCCACAAGTATCTCGACGGTGGACGAGTCGTATGTCTGACCCGGCATAAGGAAGTCCTCTTCCATGGCGAGATTTTCGTCATACGCGAGATCAAGACCGAAGTCGTCGTTCATGATATTATTTATCGCATCACGGAGCGTTTTTGCCGTGGCGATCTCGGGAGCGTTGGAGGCGATATCCGCCGGGCGCACCACACGTGCGATGGACAGCTTGCCGTCGCGTGCGATCTCAAGCGTCGGAGATTCGGGCGCCGAGGTCGTGCCCTCTTCTTCGGCAGTGGTGGACTGCTCGGGCGGATCGACGGGTGTAGTCTTGCAGGATGTTAAAAGCAGGGAGACCGTCAGCACGAGCGCAAGCAGCAGCACCGAGGACCATAGCTTTTTGTTGATCTTCATGTCATTGTTCCTTTCCCGCCCGGTCGCTCGCTTTGGTGGATGCGCCGAAGCATGACCGGGCAGACATACTGTTTTTCAGCGCAGAAAAGCCGGGGCACCGCACCATGGCGCAGCATCCCGTCTGTAAATCACCTGTTTATTATATCAATTAAAACAACGACTTTCAAGCCGCGCGCACGATGTTTTACACCCGGCGTTCAAAATTAACCCTGTGTTAACAAACGCGGTCATGTTCCTTCAAATAAAATCAGATAAAAACGTGTGATATTGAACTATATTTTTTCGTTTGCAAAGCTGCCATTGTGCATTGTATACGATTTGCTGGCATACAATGACAATATATGGAGGATGAGCATGAAAAACAACAGTCTTTGCATCACACCCGGTCTGACTGCCGGAAACCTTGCGGGGAATTATCTTTTCGCCGAGGTCGCCGCGCGGATAAACGAATACAAAAAAAGCGCTCCCAACCGCGTAATAGATCTCAGCATAGGCGATGTGACACTGCCTCTGCCGCGCACCGCGGCGGCGGCGCTCGCCACGGCGTCTGCCGAAATGGGGACCAACGCGGGCTTTCGAGGATATCCGCCGTGCGCGGGATATGATTTTTTGCGCGAGGCGATCGCCTCAGGTCATTACTCCCGGCTCGGCGTCCGCATAGGTGCGGACGAAATTTTTATTTCGGACGGCGCCAAGACCGACCTCGGGGTACTGCCGCAAATTTTCGGCAGGTGCTGTGTGTATCTGCCCGACCCGACGTATCCCGCCTACCGCGATGTGAACATCGCCGTCGGCAACACCGTAAGGTACATAACCGCGAACAGCGGAAACGGCTTTTTGCCGCTTCCGGACAGCAACTGCGGAACGGGGATATATTACATCTGCTCGCCCTCAAATCCGACCGGCGCGGCGTACACGGAAGATGAATTGGGCATATGGGTGCGCCATGTTTTGTCTACCGGGTCGGTGATAATATATGACGCAGCGTACTCGATGTTTATTCCCGACGCCGACCGCGTGCATCCGCGCACCATATATGCTGTCCCTGAAGCACGCAGGTGCGCGATAGAGGTGAATTCCTTTTCAAAATCAGCGGGCTTCACCGGGCTGAGATGCGGCTTCACCGTCATTCCGGCTGAGCTTACCGTGGACGGCACGTCGCTTTCCGGCGTCTGGCAGCGCTACCGCGCAATGACGTCAAACGGCGTTGCATATCCGGTCCAGCGCGCCGCGGCAGCCACGCTCACGCCGGACGGCAGGCGAGCCTGCCGCGCCGCAATAGGATACTATCTTGAAAACGTCACGATTTTGCGGCGCGCTCTGCGCTCGTGCGGTATCAAGACCGAGGCGGGCGGGATTAGCCCGTATGTATGGTTCCGCTGTCCCGGCGGCGATTCGTGGGACTTTTTCACGCGTCTGCTCGAAAGCACCGGGATCGCGGGAACGCCCGGCGCGGGCTTCGGCGCGGCAGGCGAAGGCTACTTCCGTTTTTCCGCCTTCTGCCGGCACGAGGATGCAGCCGAAGCGACGGAAAGAATCAAAAAAAACATATAGTTTTCAAACCGCCACAAAATAATTCGCCCGACTGCCGTAACTGATTACGATAGTCGGGCGTTTTCGATTCAGCAAAATAGTCTTGCAGTATAAAACAGTACGTTTCCCACAAGCACAGCAAAAGATACAGATCGCAATAATTTTTTCCTGCGAAAAAGACTCAGATGCGGTATGATCCATGCAGTCAAAGTCAGCGGAACAGCAAACGGTTGAAATCGAAAATAATCATTAATGTCAAAACGCAAAAGCGCACCAAGCGCACGACTTACCCCACAAGTCGGACATGGGATAACGAAGATGCGGGCAAAAGGGCAGTTAATACCGATTATTCTGCACAGTATAATAAATGCCAACGCAGATAGAATGCAGAAAATATGTAGCCGTACAACTTGGTGCAGTGATCGCAGCGTCACAGTAATGTCCCCATGGTGCAACTGTTTGAAAGCACACAGGATCAATAAAAACAGGTGCTGCCGTAATTGATACAGCAGCACCTTGAAAACGTAATT
>CAUABN010000082.1:0-6011 GCA_958427275.1 uncultured Anaerotruncus sp. | reverse complement strand
CATCTGCGCCCTTCGGCTCGTTGCTGAATTTGTAATTAACGATAAATGGCTCTGGGTTTTCGACCACGAATTTCCGAATCCCCCGCGCGATCCTCCGCAGCGTGTTTTCCGCCAGCGGCTTGTCGCGCTCGAAGATGCTTTGCGCGGGTATCGACCAGTCGATGCACTCGGCGGCGGTGCGGTACGGCAGTTTAAGTCCCTGCCTAACTGCCTCGCTGTCTTTCGGGGCGTGCGTGGGTTCCGCCCAGACAATAGGGCGACCGTCGCAGCGGGCAATGAGATAGAAGCGCGTTCTTGTCGTCGGTGCGCCGTAGTCGCAGGAACGTAGCACGCGGTATTCAAGGTCATATCCAAGCCCGGCGGATATTCTCGCGGCTTCCGTGGAGTTACTGCCGATGCCCAGTGCAGAGCGCATTTCCCCGAAGGCGGGATGCTCCTTCGGCATACCTGTCGTAAGCGCGCGAATGAAGCCGTCGAATGTTTCGCCGGTGCGGGTCTTGTCCGGTCTGCCGTCGGCGCCGAGCGGTCCCCATGTCTGTATTTCCGGCACGTTTTCGAGCATGATGACGCGGGGACGGACGAGTAGCGCCCACTTTACCGCGACCCATGCCAGCCCGCGGATATTCTTGTCCACCGGCTTGCCGCCTTTAGCCCGGCTGAAATGCGTACAGTCGGGCGAGAACCACGCCAGCGCGACGGGGTGCCCGGCGCAGGCTGCGACGGGGTCTACCTGCCAGACGTCCTCGCAGTAATGCTTTGATGCGGGGTGGTTTACTTTGTGCATCGCTATTGCATCCGGGTCGTGGTTGATAGCAATGTCCACGCTGCGTCCGATCGCCGCTTCGATACCGGTCGATGCTCCGCCGCCTCCCGCAAAGTTGTCTACGAATAATTCCTTCATTATAAAAACTCCACCTCTTCGGTTTTCTTGCGCCAGCAGCGCTGGGCGCCGTATCGGCTCGTGCGGACGATACCGACGCGCTCCCATGCGGGAAAGTCACGCGTCATTATCTGTCCTATCTCAAGCGCGTCGCGCTTGGTAGGGTCCTGCGGGCGGTCGGGGTCGGGCGAGAGCGCCATATGCATCAGCTCGCGCGCGCAGACCGCCTCTCCCGGCTGCCGCGTTTCAAGATACGCTCCTATGGCGCCTATGCGCCAGTCGTCCTCCATTGCGTCGTTCTGCCGGGCGGCGATATCAGCCACCAGCTTTTCGTCGGCATACGGCGGCAGGGCGTGGCGGTCGTAAAGCGCCTTTGCCTCCGCCCAGCACTGCGCGATGTAGCGGCGGCACTCCGCCTCGCCGCGGTGCAACTCGTAGCCGTTCATGTGCAACGTGACCGGGTAATACCGCCGACCGCCGGTCATGTCGCGCAAAAATTGCGCATTGTTGGTCGTGCCGATGAACACGGACTTGCGCGGCAGCTCCTCGATGCGCTCGCCCCACGGACGGCGTATGCGGTCCTTCTGCCGCGTGATGTAGTCCTTGGCTGCCTCCTGATCCTTAAGTCGCGTCATCGCGAGCAGCTCGCCTATCTCACCTATCCACACGCCGTCAAGCTGCTCTATCGCTTCCTTGCCCTCGAATTCGGAGAGGTCGGCATAGAAGGATTCATTCATCGCCAACCAGCGCACGAGCGTTGATTTGCCCGCGCCCTGCGCGCCCACGAGGACCGGAACATCATCAAATTTACATCCTGGATCGTACGCGCGGTTGATACCGCCCGCAAAGATCAGGCGCGACACCTCGCGGGTGTAGGGTGTGTCGTCCGCCTTGCCCCACACGTGCAAAAACTGCCCAATGCGCGGCGTGCCGTCCCACACGAGCGCGTCTATCATGTCGCGCACCGGATTGTACTCGCGGTCGCGCAGGAGCATAAGGAAGGCGTCGCGGTGCTTTTCCTTGGAGTGTATATGCCAGCCGCCCTCTATGTAAGCGCGCGAGAGCGCGTCGTCGGTGTCGGTCCAGAGCGACACCGAACCGTCCGGGGCGTGCACCTCCGGACGGTTGGAGACCATGTTGAACTTCACGCCCGCGTAGCGGCTGTCATGCGTCATTATGGCGTAAAAATTGCCGATGGTGCAGGCGACGGAGCCTTTATAATCGAGCTGCAGGTCGATATCGTTCCGCTTTCGCGCCGCGTCGCGGCGGTCGGAATATTCCGCGTCGCCCGCCTGACGCTCGTATGCGTTTATCAGCTTTTCTACCTGTTTATCTATATCGAGATCGGCGGCGCGGACGCGGATATATGCGAGCAGACCCGAGCGCTCCGGCTCCGGCGCGTCGAACACGTTTATCACCGAGCCGACGAGCGCGGCGCGGTCGTAGCTCATTATTTCCCCGCCGCTCGGCACGGCGGGCGTTTTTGTTTCGGTCACGGGTGTTTGCACCTCCTTTGATAGTCGCGCTCCTCGGCGCACGCGGCGAAATATGCGGCGCGGTCGAGGCACGCAAGAGCCGCGCGGTGCTCCGGGCTTCCGGGCGGGGCTTGCGCGACGATGGCGGTCACGTGATGGTATTCGAGTATATCGCGCGCATCGGCATCCGCCGCTGCTTTTTCGGCTTCACGCGCCGCGGCAAGGTCGCGGGCGCGGCGGGAAAGCTCTGCCCGCTCGCGCAGCGTGGCGCGGCGGTCTGTCGGAAATCCAAGCCCGAGATCGTCGTTCACGCGCGCCACCGAATCCCGGAAGGAAAGCCCGAAAAGCCCGCCCGCCAGGTCGAAGATATCGCCGTCCCAGCCGCAGCCGAAGCAGTGTCCGGAGTCGGGATAGGCGCGGAAGGACGCCGTGCGTTCGTTGTGAAAAGGGCAGCGGCAGAATCCCGCGCGGTCGAATTCAAGACCGAACCGCTCCGCCGCCTCGCGGAAGGGTACGAGCTTTTTTATTTCCGCTGCCACGGCGCGCAGTTCGATATTATTCAGTCCCATCACGCCACCCATCGGGAAGCCCCCAGAACGCCGCGTAGAGGCGGTCGGCGTTCCCGCGCGTCGGCTCGCGGCGATATGCCTCGCTCGCCGCACCTATGCGCCCGCGCAGTGCATCCGACTCGCGCATGAGGAATTCCTCGCGCGACCGCAGTGCGGCGTATGCCTTGGCGATCTCCGCTTTTTCCGCGCGCGCCGCCTCGCGGTCGATAAGTCCCGCCGAATACTGCATATAAAGCGCGCGCAGCGCCATGTATGCCGCCGTGTCGGATGCGGCAAGACCGTCCGGAGCCGGTCTGCCCTCTGCCGCCTCACGCTCATAAGCGAAGCCCTGCATGTCAGAACGGTAGATCCGACTCGTCCACCGGCACCATCGGCGAAGGCTCCGCGGCGGGCGTGCCTGCGGCGTCGGCTTTGCGCGTGGGCGGGAAGGACGCCATGTCGGCGCGTATCTTCCACCCGGTGCGCTTTTGCCCGTCGCGGTCGGTCCATTCGTCGCTTTCCATCGAGCCAACAAGTTCGATGCCGTCGCCCTTGTGAAAATATGTGGTTATGAATTCGGCGGTCTTGCCGAACGCAACGCAGTTGAAGAAATCGGTCTTTTTGTCGGCTCCCTTGCCGCCGAAGCGGCGGTCAACGGCAACGCGGAAGACCGCCATTGCCGTGGAGCTTTGCGTAGCTTTCGGTTCCGGGTCGGCGCAGAGCCGTCCTGTTATCATTATCACGTTTGTCATATACTGCTCCTTATATTTCCGCCCTCAGCTCGTCGAGCGTGACAGGGCGTGTGATGTGTTCGGTCGCGCGGCAGTAATCGCACCTGCCGCAGCGGTCCGGCTCGATGATGCCGCTCCTCATGGCATCGAGGCGCGGGAGGACCTCGGTGAGCCGCCTCATGGAGTCGTCAAGGTCGTCCGTGGCGACCTCAACTATCATGAGTCCGGGCGGCGACTGCTTTGATATGCACGCAAGATAGCACGGCAGACGCCCGCCCACGAGCCGCTGATATATCGCGAGCTGTATGTCCCAGTGCCAATAGTCGGGAAATGTCTGCCAGCCCTCGCCGTCGCGCCACACGGGACCGAAGTCGCGCACAGTCTTGAGATCGACGATGCGCCTGCCGCGCAGAAGAAAGTCCGGCTTGCACTTGAACGGTATACCGTCGATCTCGCCGGTGATTATCGTCTGCTTTTCCCCGGAAAGGAAGTCCGAGAAGACCGCATCCGACTGCGCCCGCGCTATCATGGCGTCGGCTGCGAGGTACTGCGCCTTCAGCCTGCCGGTGCGGGAATTCATCATCTCGGGATGCGACGCGACATAGTCCGCGAATGCTGTCGCGCCCGTGATGTATGCGTCGATGTAGCCGCCGATGAGGAGCGCGTCGGTCACGGGGCGTTCGTACTCCCCGCGCAGCTCCGCAAGCGCCCGCGCCGGGCAGTCGAGCATCGACTTGACGAACGACGCGGACCAGTATTCGCGGTTCGCCTCGGTCGAATAGTAATTTTCGGGGGTAAGTATCATAATCCGGTCAGCTCCTTCATTGACACACCGAGCACGCGGCAAAGCTCCATCGCCACGTAAAGCGACGGCGCGCCGATGCCCATCTCGGTGCGCGATATGGTGCTGGCGGATATCCCCGTGCGTCGCGCAAGCTCGCCGACGCTCCACCCGTGCCGTATACGCGCCTCGCGCAGGGCGGCGGGAAAATACTTAAGCCTCGCCATTGCCGTTCGTCTGTGCGGCGGCGCGCGCCGCTTTTTCCTTTGCTGCACAGGCGGCGCAAAGCGCGCGGGAATATTTTTGCTTTGTGTACGCCGCGATCTCGGCGGAGGACATACCGCCCGCGGGGGCGATATCGTTTTTGCAGTCCTCGCAGGTGATCTTTGCGAGCTTCGGCGGGTACGGACGGACGCGCACGGCGGACACGACGTCCCCGAACGCCTTGATGCCGTGCTCGATGTAAAGCTGCACCCGCACGCCGGTCCAGTCCTCAAAATAGCCGCTTTTTGCCACCTTTTCGATGGCTTTTGAGCGCGCCACGTTGAGGATCATCGGCTTATACTGCTTTTCCGCCCAGTGGACGACAGCCTTTTGCGCCTTACCCTCGGCGGTCGTTACCGTTTCGGACTGATTGACCGAGGCGATGGTCAGTATCTTCTCCTCGCCCGGCTCAAAGTCCGCCTCTCCTATGTAGTTCGGGTCGCTCACGACCTTTTTCCAGTGTGTTTTTGCAGTCGCCATCTTCTTTTTCTCCTTCTTTTATTTTTTTCATCCCGAAATACTCGCCGTCGTAGCGGTCGTTCAGGAATTTTATCTCGCACGGTCTGAACGTGCGGGAAATAAGTGCTTCGAACTGCTCTGCAAGCGCCTCGCGGCACTCGGAGCAGAGCTGATACTCAAGCCCCGGCTCGTAGGGCACGGGCGCGTCGCAGTCCTCGCAGAACGCCGCGTCGGTAAAGCTCGCGCTGCCGCAGAACGGACAGCGCTCGTCAGCCGCGAGAGTATCGTCCACGAACCTGTATTCCGGCTCGTCGAACGTCCGCCCGCATTCGCGGCAGATAAGACCGCAGGTCATCATTTTTTTATCACCTCTTTCTTCGGAACGCGCTATCCGAGCCGCAGCCCCGTTTCAGTAAAAGTACAGATTCCTTAGCCGCTTTTTCTTTGATGCCAAAGGCGCAAAGAAAAAGCTAACAAAAAGAAACGCCAAAGAGAGCTTTCGCGCTCTGCGGAGCGCGACAAGGGCTTCGCGCCCTTGACAGCGCCGCCTTTTGAAAAAGGCGGGCGAAAACTTTCATCACCTTGCCGAAAACGGGTCATTTTTCCGATGCCGGTCTTTGCTCGCTCCTCTCGATCTTACATCCGCACTTTTTATAGTGGCGGCATCTGACCCTGAACGCGCCGCGGAAATAATCCGCATCGTCTACATAGTCATAGCAGACCGGCGGCTGCTTGTCCGCAAACGTGCGCGCCACTCGTCCGACCGCCTGCACGACCGTCGCGTAGTCCTTTTGCGGCGTCGTGAGGTAGAGCCGGTCAAGGCGCGGGATATCAAGCCCTTCCTTCGCGAGCTTGTAGGTCGCAAAAAGGTAT
>CAUABN010000081.1:0-6019 GCA_958427275.1 uncultured Anaerotruncus sp. | reverse complement strand
CGAATCCGCCACTTTCAAAAACACTCACTTTGAGTGGACCGTAAACGGAAGCACTCCCGAAAAAGTGACCTCGCTGACCTGCAAGGTCGTAGACGGCGACAAGGTAGTTTACAGACTTCTCACAGAGGAACAGACCGTTACTCCCTGACCTATAATCAATATTGGGTGCCGCGCTTTTTGCGCGGCACCCAAAAAAATGCCCTGACGGGTGCTCCGTCGGGGCAGAAGGGCTGTTGCGTTTACGCGGCAGCCTGTGCTGTTTATGTTATCATACTATTATACCGCCGCCGAGAAGCTCGGTATCGCTGTAAAAGACCGCAGACTGACCGGGAGCCGGTGCGCGCTCAGGGCTTACAAATTCCACACAGTAAATATCCGGTGATTCGGTCGGAACGACCATAGCCTCGGAGCATTGGCGCGTATAGCGGGTCTTGACCGTTGCGCGGAAGGGTGTACGCGGCGGCTTGCCGGATATGAACGTGACATTCCGCACTGTTATTTCATTGCGGTAAAGCTCCGCTTCTTCGCAAAGGATGATGCGGTTTGTCGCCGCGTCGATCCTGCCGACATAAAGCGGCTTACCGGCTGAAATGCCCAGTCCCTTGCGCTGTCCCGGAGTGTAGTTGAGTATTCCCGTGTGTCTTCCGAGAACGTTTTCGCTCGTATCGGTAAAAACGCCGGCGGGAGGAAGTTTATGCACGACTGACGCGATAAACGATTTGTAGTCTCCGTCCGGTATAAAGCAGATGTCCTGACTGTCGTGCTTGGAGGCTGCCGATGATCCGTTCTCGGCTGCAATGCGTCGCACGTCGCTTTTTTTAAGCCCGGCAAGCGGGAATATAAGACGCGAAAGCGTTGACTGCCCGAGCGTGTAGAGAAAGTACGTCTGATCCTTGGCGGTATCATGTGCCGCGCACAGATGATATCTGTCGTCTCCGTGCTTTATCGCAGCATAATGTCCTGTGGCTATGAAGTCAAATCCGTGCGCATCGGCGTATGATATCATCTCGGGAAATTTCATTGTTCTGTTGCATACAACGCACGGATTTGGCGTTCCGCCCGAGCTGTATACATTTATAAAATCGTCGATAACGTTTCTGCGGAATTTTTCCCGCACGTCAAGCGATATGTGCGGTATGCCTATCTCGGCGGCAGCGCGTGCGGCTTCTGCGGCAGCAGAGCCGCTGCCGCATGATTCCGACATTGCGTCTGTCATTATAAATGTTATTCCGGTAACGCTGTATCCGGATTTTTTCAGCAGAAGAGCCGATACGGTGCTGTCAACGCCGCCGCTCATTCCGAGCAGAACTTTTTTCATCTTTCAGGTCCCTTGCGCTTATTGCCGTACGGATATTGCCGTACAGCGTTGACTATTATACATCATGATCGCGTTTTTTTCAAGCGAGGAATACAATGACGTGCAAAATTTACATTTTAGTATGGTTTTCCGCTTAACTATATTGTATAATAAAATAGATTATAGAAATACTCAATGACCGAAAGGCTTATGCGATGAAACTTGAAACACTTTTATTCGGTGATTACAGCAAAAGACAGCTGAAAAAGATCAAAGGCGCTGCCGACGCTGTTGATGCGCTGGCGGAAAAATATAAATCGATGAGTGAGGAGGATCTCCGTTCGGTAACTCCGGGCTTCAAGGCAAGGCTTGAAGCGGGTGAAACGCTTGAGGAGCTACTTCCCGATGCATTTGCCGCAGTGCGCGAGGCGGCTGACAGAGTGCTTGGCAAACGCCCCTTCCGCGTTCAGGTGCTGGGCGGTATACTGCTTCATCAGGGCAGGATTGCGGAAATGAAAACCGGTGAAGGAAAAACGCTTGTTGCCACAATGCCGGCATATCTCAATGCCCTTACCGGTAAAGGCGTTCACATAGTTACCGTCAATGATTATCTTGCCGTGCGTGACGCAAGCGAGATGGGACGTATTTACGAATACCTCGGACTGCGCACCGGCGTTATCACAAAGGAAATGTCGGCAGTCGAAAAACGCCGTAATTATGCTGCCGATATAACCTACGGTACCAACAATGAGTTCGGATTTGACTATCTTAGGGATAATCTCCAGACAAGCCTTGAGGCGCAGATGCAGCGCGGGCACAATTTTGCAATAATCGATGAGGTGGACTCCATTCTTATCGACGAGGCACGTACGCCGCTTATCATTTCGGGTATGAGCGGAAAATCGACCGACATATATGAAAAATGCGACGCGGCGGTGCGCAAGCTCTCCAAAAAGGTAATAAAGGAGATCGACACCAAAGCCGAGACCGACGACGAGAATTTCGACTATATTGTTGATGAGAAGCATTCGAGCGCCGTTCTTACGCCGCGCGGAGCCAAAAAGATCGAAGAATTTTTCGGTATAGAAAATCTCAACGACCCAGAAAACGCAAGTATAGCGCACAATGTCAATCAGTCTATCCACGCTTACGGTGTCAAGAAAAGAGATATCGACTACGTTGTAAAGGACGGAGAAATAATAATCGTTGACCCGTTCACAGGCAGACTTATGCCCGGAAGACGGTATCAGGACGGTCTGCATCAGGCGCTTGAGGCAAAGGAGCATGTGAATGTTCAGTCCGAAATGAAGGTCACGGCGACTGTCACGATACAGAATTATTTCCGCATGTATCACAAGCTCTCGGGTATGACCGGTACGGCAATGACCGAAGAAGAGGAGTTCCGCGAGATATACGGTCTTGACGTTGTTGAAGTTCCCACAAACAAGCCTATGATAAGGGTAGATCACCCTGACAGGATATTTACCGATGAGGAGGCTAAGTTCCGCGCCGTTATCGCACTCGTTGAAGAGTGCAGAGCGAAGAACCAGCCTGTACTTGTGGGTACTGCGTCAGTCGAGAAATCCGAGTTGCTTTCAAGAATGCTCAAGGCACGCGGCGTGAAGCATAATGTTCTCAACGCAAAGAATCATGAGCGCGAGGCGGACATCATAGCAGAAGCCGGACGCGCCGGCGCCGTTACGATAGCCACAAATATGGCAGGACGAGGAACCGACATCATGCTTGGCGGAAACCCTGAGCATATGGCGAAGCAGGAAATGACGCGTATGGGACTTCGTCCGGAGCTTATAGCGCTTTCAACAGGTACTGCGCCGACCGAAGATCAGGATATCAAAAATGCACGCAATACATTCCGTATGTACTACGATAAGTACAAGGAAGAAATAAAGCCGGACCGCGAAAAGGTGCTGGCGGCGGGCGGACTTTATATCATAGGCTCGGAGCGTCACGAAAGCCGTCGTATTGACAATCAGCTTCGCGGCAGATCCGGACGTCAGGGCGACCCCGGAGAATCAACGTTTTTCATCTCCCTTCAGGATGATCTTATGCGTCTGTTTGCTGATCCCGCAAGACTGCAGAGGCTTTCGGCGCTTGCGTCAAATCTTACCGATGAATCGGGCGACATGTCGCAGAATATCAGACTCTTCTCAAATGTTATCGAAAGTGCGCAGAAGCGTATTGAAAGCCGCAACTTCAAGATAAGAAAGAATGTTCTTGAATACGACGATGTTCTCAATGAGCAGAGAAAAACGATATATCAGCAGCGCGATGAGATACTGCATGAGGGCGATCTTTCGGGACAGATAAAAAATATGATAGCCTCTACGATCGCGGAATCGGTTGAAAATGCCACCTCGTCCGCCGACAAGAGCGATTGGGATATAGACGGACTGCGCCGGAAATATCTCGGATGGGTCTGCCATGAGGAGGACCTCAACTATACTGCTGACGAACTGGCGCACGTGACCGCCGGAGAAATGACAGAGCTGCTCCAGAAAAATGCGGCGGAGCTTTACGAAAAACGTGAGGCGGAGGCAGGCAGCGACCGTTTCCATCGTTTTGAACGCAATACACTGCTGCATAACATTGATGAAATGTGGCTGGATCATATCGACGACATGGAAAATCTCAAGCAGAACGTAATGCTCCAGTCTTACGCTCACAAGGATCCGCTCACAGAATATAAATTCCTCGGTTCAAACATGTTCGGCGATCTTATAACCGAGATAAGAGACAAAACGGTACGCGAGATGCTTACCGAGCGCATTCCGGAGGTTATAGTCATTACCCCCGAGATGATAAAGAATATGCGTATGGGGCGCAGCGCCGAGCAGAACAAAAAGCCGTCGTCGATATCTATGCCGCATGCCGATAAGATCGACCGTAATGCCCCCTGCCCGTGCGGAAGCGGTAAAAAGTACAAAAAATGCTGCGGCGCCAAGTCGCAGGAGAACGGTAACGGTTGATGGGCTTCGGACTGTTGTTTATAGGATATTTGATCGCCTTTCCCATGACGGTGACGCTCTACGGATGGGTACTGAGGATAGTCGGATGTATCGTAATGGCAGTCGGGTGCCGCAGGATCAGTGAATATTTTCGTGGTTTTTGCTATCCGTGCATTATTTCGGTGCTGTATGCTGTAAGCGGAGTAGCTGAGGGGGCATTCTGGGCTGTCGGACGTTTTGTCGGCGAGGATGCTGTTCCAGCGGCAGTTATCAGCGCTGAGAGCTGGATATGGTTTGCCGTAGTTCTGATATTCCACCTTGTACTCAACTGGGAGCTAAGCCTGGCAGATGCCGGGGTCGGTATATCCGCTCAGCGTTCAACGGCACTGACTGCGGCGTTCATTTCGGTGCTTTGGGCGGCAACTTATGTGCTGGGAAAAGCAAAATTGATCGCGCCGGGCTTTTACCCGATAATGCTTTTTGTATTGATGGCTGTTACCGCTGTTGCAATATACGGCAGTTACCGGCATATATGTCCGGAGGGCGAGGAAGGGAATATGTCTCGGCGAAAGACCGGCATTGGTTTTGTAGATCGTTTCTTTGAGGAGCTTGACAAGCGTGAGGCACGTGCGGTCGAAACCACGCGCGCCGAGATTGAAGAACGTAAACGCAAGCGCGAGGAAAGCCGTCAGAGCAAACGCAAAAGCAAAAAATAATTTTTAACTGTAAAAAAACAGGGGTGTATTGCATGATATCCGAAAAAAAATATGGCCATATGGGACTTGCGTTGCTGATTGCTGCACCTGCGATCATTTTCAACCCCGATATGGCTGTGGTCGATATTCTGCCTGATTTTATTGCGTATATTATGATATCTGTCGGAATAACGCGCATGTCTTACATTTGCCCGCAAATCGAGACGGCATTACCGCGCTTCAGATGGGCAACTGTGGTGTCCGGGGCAAAGTTTATTTTGATGTTCTGGGTATTCGGCATGTCCAATCAGAACGAAAGACCCATGATAATACTGCTGTCCGCTTTTTCAATGGCAGTCATCGAGCTTATACTTACCGTTCCGGCATGGTGCGGATTGTTTGACGGTCTGCTTTACCTCGGTAGCCGAACCGGCGCTATGGTACCGTATAGCTCTAAGCGCGGAAGGGTAACTATCACCGGCTATGCAAAGGCGGTCACTGTTGTGTTTTTGTTCGTCAAGCCGCTTTGTTCGGTCCTTCCCGAATTTGCCTCACTGAGTATGGGCGGGTTTGACGATACAAAGTTCAACTGGTACGAGTTTATCGGGCTTTTGCGTGAATTCGGCATCTTTTTCGGACTTATAGCGGGTGTCTTTTGGCTTATTGTTGTTGAACGCTATTTTATCAGACTTAAAAATGACAGCGAATTTGTACCTGCGCTGCGCCGTAAGTACAACGAAGAGGTTGCGGAGGGGGATATACGCTTTACCAAGAGGCGTATCGGTCTTGCTTTTGCGATGCTTGCCGCCGCGTTCTTCTTTGAGATGGACATAATGCTTGAATACAACAATATAATTCCCGATGCGCTCGCTGCCGTTTGTTTCCTTGCTTTTTTCATGATACTCGGCTCCGGTATATTCCCTGAATGGAAGACAGGCGCGATCATCTCGGGAATTTACGTGGTGGTAGCCGGAATAAGCGATTGGTTACAATATGATTTCAACAGAAAATACTTCAATGCTTCGGTATGGCAGAGCAGCATTGTACGCAATGCATTTTTG
>CAUABN010000080.1:0-6021 GCA_958427275.1 uncultured Anaerotruncus sp. | reverse complement strand
TGCATAAACGAAGCCAAAGACCGCACATATTTTCTGCTTGAACAGGAAAACGGCGATATTTTCGTAACGATCGGATATACCCGTTCAGACTGCCTGATAAGGTGCATTTACACTACAAAATCGAACGGCAAGGTCATTCTCGGGTGACGATCCGCAAAACAGCCCCCGATGGTCTGCCGCGCAGTCGCGCGGCAGACCATCGGGGGCTTTTTTTATTCATTTATTCGTTTATTCGTTTACCTTAAAGTACGCTGTGATAGTCACGCCTGCGCTGAACTCATAGCGCGAGCCGTTCTGGGCGAGCGAGCCGGAGGTCACCTTGTACCCCGCAAAGACCTTGCCCTCGTCCGCGACCGGTGTTACGTGAAGCTCGCCATTGCTGTCAGTCGTCAGCTCAAGTCTGCCGCCCTCGGCTTTGAGGATGAGTTTCTGCTCGCTGCTTGCCGTGCAGCGCAGTGTCATTCCGCCGGTTCCCTCAAGCACGATATTGACAGGGCATATCCTTGCCGCCGTGACCGTGTATTTACGCTGATACTGCGTCATATGCGTACAGCCGACTGCACGAGTATGTTGCATCTTTACACCGTTTGCATTTCCGCTCGTGTTGTATTCCTTGCCCTCGACGGTGTTGTCCTCACATGCAAGACCGATAACGCCGGAGAACTGGAAGAAATAACCGTTGCCAGCGTAGTTGGCATCGACCGTTATCTTATTGCCGCGCACTGTAAGATTCTCGATGCGGTTTTTGGCAAGTCGGTAGCCGGTGGAGGCATATGCCGTCTCGGTATACCAGTTCGTATACATGGCGCCGGTCTCGTAAGTTGCATCAAAATCGTATGTATTTGATGTGGCTATGACCGCGGCGCGCATTTTTGATGCAGTGCCGAAGATGAATTCATTATTTTCGATAACGGTATTGACAGACCCTATGCAGGCAAACTTTTTGGCGTAATAAGCCGACACCATCGTACCGTTTTTATTTTTGACGTTGACCTTTATATTCGAATTCTTTGAGACGATGTTTATCTGTCCCGGCACTGACTCGGGCGACACGCTGTTATCGCGGTTTGAGATGAACTTGTTCCCGCTTATCTCTACGTCGCTGTATCCGGGGTATCTGATGGCAGAGCAACGGCAGTTATCAAACACGCAACCTGTGATCTTGATACCGGTAACGGCTGACTTATACGACTGTCCGTGATGTCCTATCGCATATGTGGGAGCGTCAAAGCGGTCGCTTTTGCCGAAATAGCAGTTGCTTATCTCAACATCGGAGCAGAAAAAATACTCGCCGGCATCAAATTTTATCGCCGGATTGTCGCCCGCGCCTATCGCGCCGGGATGAGTCTGCTCGACCTGTACGACCTCTGCCGTTGTGTTGTTGCTGCCGTAGTTGTAGCCCGCGAACATACATTCGGTTATACGCACGTTTTTGCATCCGGTGACCTGAATGGCGTGATTGTTGGGGCAGTCCTTGAGTATGACGTTTTTAAGAAGGATGTCCTCGGCGCAGCACCAGACGAAGCACCGCACCTTGCCCTGCATATCCAGCATGCCGCCCGTGATCTCGAAATCAGAACAGCCATTACGTCCGTAGCCGTGAAGCTCATTGTTAAGGAACAAATCCCCGCTGCCCGCCGTGCGCAGCACCGCAAAATCACCGCGCGTATAGGCGTTCTGGGCACCGGACTTTGAAAAATCCTTGGTGTAATCGCGCACAAGTCCCTCAAGCCTTAAGCGTATACCCTGTTTGAGCCGTATCTGGGATATGACGTAAAGTCCGCGCGGGATGTACACGGTACCGCCGTTCGGGAGCGAATCTATTGCCGCCTGTATCGCCTCGGTCGTGCTCATTTTGCCGGACGAGATGAAATCCTTCACGTTTACGGAATTTTCGACCGGCTTATATTCGCCCTCAAAGGATATCGTTCCCGAGGGGTCGCAGGTGACGGTTATCTCAAAATCCTCGCCGTATGTATTCTTCACCTTTACGGCAGCGGTACCCGCGCCGGTGGCGGTAAGCTGGATCTCACGGTCCATCACGCGCGCCTCAACGACAGAAGGGGCCGCCGATTCGGCGGTAAAGGGCGTGCATCCGCCAAGCTCGTCTCTTGTCAGCGAGCGCGTGACGCCGATTATCGCGCTCAGGTCCACGGTCGTCTCGGGGACCGTCGTTTCGTCATCCGATACCGTTCCGCCGTTGCAGGAGGAGAGCACCAATGCCGACATGAGCGCAAGCGCTGCAAGCAACATAAACAGGGTCTTCTTTTTCATTTTTCTGTTCGATCCTTTTCGGTTTTGCCGTTACGCATGCGGAACGGCAGTTATTATACGATTTATATTGTACCATCGCACTTGTATTTTGTCAACCCCGAAGCGTTAAAATGCACAAAAAGGCTTGACAACTCCACCGGATTATGAGATAATAATAATGTATATTTATGTCTTGATAAAAGACCGGAGAAAAGGAACGAATATTTCAGAAATGATACGCTACGAAGAGAAAAACTACGAATTCATCGTTGTGGGCGGAGGTATGTCCGGGCTTTGCGCCGCGATAACCGCCGCACGTCACGGCACGCGTACGGCACTGGTACACGCACGTCCGGTGCTTGGCGGCAATGCCTCAAGCGAGATAAGGATACATATCTCGGGCGCAGACCAGAGCCTTAAGCAGCCCGACTACGCCGAGGGCGGTCTTGTGTATGAGCTTATGTCCGAAAACAAGGCGCACAACGACACTTTCAACTATTCATACTGGGACACCGTGCTGTTTGAGAAAGCCAAGGCGGAAAAACTGCTTGACGTTTACTTCAACACCGTTATGTACGACGTTGAGACCGCCGATGACCGCATTACGGCAATCCGCTGCTTCCAGGAAACGACCGAGATGAGATACCGCCTGACGGCTCCCATTTTTGCCGACTGCACCGGTAACGGCACGCTCGGCTTCTTTGCCGGAGCGGAATTCAAGCAGGGCAGCGAGTCGAAGTACGAGTACGGCGAACCGCACGCTCCCGAAAAAGCCAACAACGAGCGCATGGGCAACACCATCCTCATGAAGGCGGTGAACATGGGACATCCCGTAAAATTCACGCCTCCCGCATTCGCCAAAAAACTGACCGAGCATCAGCTCCGCTACCGTGTACATTCAAAGACGATGAAGGTCGATGCCAGCATGGCTCCCGACCCCGAGGAATGGCTCCGCCTTTCCGCGTGCAGCTGTGCGGCGGTAGACTACGGCTACTGGTGGCTTGAGCTTATGGGCGACGGCGAGGATATAATCCTTGATTACGAGACCATACGTGACGATCTTTACGCATATGCCTACGGCATCTGGGATCACATAAAGAACGGCGGAGACCACGGCGCGGAAAACTATGCGCTCCAGTGGGTGGGAGCGCTGCCCGGAATGCGCGAGAGCCGCCGCCTTATGGGCGACTATGTTCTCACCGAAAGCGACATACTTGAGCACCGCATGTTTGACGACGCGGTGGCGTACGGCGGCTGGTGCGTAGACCTGCATGCAGCGCACGGTTTGCTTGACTTTGATCTGCTCCCCTCCGACTGCCATCACTTCCTCGGCGTTTACACTATCCCGTACCGTTCTTATTACTCCAAGAATATAAAGAACCTCTACATGGCGGGACGCGACATAAGCACCTCAAAGCTCGGACTTGCCTCAACGCGCATCATCGGCTGCTGCGCCATAGGCGGCGAGGCGGTGGGCAAGGCGGCGTCGCTCTGCCGCAAGTACGGCTGTGAGCCGCGCGGTCTTGCGCCGCACATAGGCGAGCTTCAGCAGATGATACTGCGCGACGACGGCTATCTGCCCAACGTAAAGAACACCGACGCCGCAGACATGGCGCTCCGCGCGAGCGTCAGCGCCACCTCAGGCATTGCCGGCGGCGAGCCGGCGAACGTTATCAACGGCATATCGCGCAAGATAGGCGATAATCAGAATGCCTGGATATCCGACGGCATAGCAGACGGCGGCGAGGCACTGACGCTCACCCTTGACGGCACTCACGTTGTGTCCGAGGTGGACCTTACATTCGACTCCAACTTTGCATATCCCATCCGTGTCACCATGTCCGCCAACCGCCAGGCGCAGCAGCGCATAGGCGTTGCGCCCGAGCTTGTTCGCGACTATGACGTGATACAGAAGCTGGACGGCAAGGAGGTGGGCAGGACCGAGGTGCGCGGCAACTATCAGCGTCACAATATGGTAGCCCTCAACCCCGCCGGCTGCAATGAGATCGAGATCCGCTTTATCGCCACCAACGGTGCGCCCTCGGTCAAGGTCTACGAAGTAAGAGTATACTGATAAGACCTGATCTCCGGCTCCTGGAGTCTTATATACGCAAATGCATTTCCGGGGGCGCTCCCAACAAATGAAACGCCCCCGGAAAATACTCAGGAATACATACCGTTCTTCTTCATATAATCGTAAATCAGCTTGCCGTGCTCCTGCTCTTCCTTTTGTATACGGTTCAGAATACTGCGGTATTCCGGCTGTCCGAATTCAAAAATGCAGGTGTCGTAAAGGTGCGAGGCATGCTTTTCGGTCGCAAGGAGGTCGGAGCAGATAAAAGTGTCGCATTTTTTGCCCTCGGCATCGGTATTTGCCGCCTCAACTGCGGGCGCCGTGCCTGCTGCGGCAAGTGTGGGCGTACCGCCGGCGGAGATCTCGTTTATAACGCGCAAATGCTCCGATTCCACGCCGCCGATGTAATTCAGCAGTCCGGAAAGCCCACTGTCGTGTGCGCTTTCGGCATGCTTGCGGTATTTGTCAACACAAAGCTGCTCCTGGTCCTTGAGATCCTTAAGAAGTCCGGTCTCTTTTTGTGTAAGTTGCATTTCAATTCGCCTTCCTGTTATTTTATTGCGCCGTAGCGCAACAGTATTATTCCCGCCTCATGCGCAAAAATACCGCCGAAAGGAACAAAATACATAAATGAAGAAAAGATATCTTATTGCGACACTGCTTGCCGCAATAACTCTACTCTCGCTTTTTGCCTGCAATAAGCCGGACGATCCGCAAAAGACCGAAAAGGTCACGCTTGACCTTTCCGCGTACAAGGTGGTGCGTCCGGAAAAGGCTTCGGCGCGTCTGCGCACCGCCGCCATAGATGTGCGGCGCTCGCTTTACGCCTTCAACGCCGATGCCGTCATAGAGGAGGACTGGCTCCCACCGGATACCGCTCCCGACGATGCGGCATTTGAGATACTCATCGGCGCCACGAACCGTCCGCAGTCCGCCGAGGCGCTCAACGCCGCGGGTGAGAACGGCTCGGCGCAGTACGTGATCGCCGTTATCGGCAACAAGATAGTGATAAACGGCACAAACGAGGACGCCGTAATACTCGGCGCCGAATATTTTATCGAGAACCTCATCCCCGCTGCCGCCGATGGCGGACGGCTGGAGCTTGACGCCGGGTACAGGCACATGAGCGATCCGCTTGCCGTTGCCAACGTGGTCGAAGGCGGAAAATGCACCTATACCGTTGTCTACCGCGAGGGACTTGACAGCACGGCAAAAGCCGACACCTCCGACAGGACTGATTATGTCGTCTCCAAGGCAAACGAGATACGCGAGATGTTCGCATCCCACCTCGGCGAGAAGCCTGCAATCTCTGACGACTGGGTGAAGCCCGGAACAGACACCTCAGCCATGCGCGAAATTCTTGTAGGCAGTGTTGACCGCGCGGAGTACGGAGAATTTCTTTCCACTCTGGCATACAATGAATACGGATATGCCGTAAAGGGAAGCAAGATCATCATTGCGGGCTGGAACGACACCGATGTGGGGCTTGCGGCTGACATGTTCATAAAGAACGTGGTCGGGCTTATCGGCTCCGATACCTCGATAATCTCGCTTATCGACGGCTCAAGATATGTCGCCAAAGCAGCAGCCGAGCGGTACACCGACTTCCCCGCCTATACCGGCGGAAGCCTTGCGGGACTTTACGACGCGGGCTACGGCAATCTTGAATTCTACTACACCGACACAACGCCGGA
>CAUABN010000079.1:0-6040 GCA_958427275.1 uncultured Anaerotruncus sp. | reverse complement strand
TCATACGCGGCGAGGAGTGGCTCCCGAGCGTGGCAAAGCATCTCCAGCTTTTCCGTTATCTCGGCTTCAGACTGCCTAAGTATCTGCACACCGCACAGATCATGCGTCTTGATGAGAACGGCAACAAAAAGAAGTTCTCAAAGCGCGATCTCGGCGCAAACATGAACGACTACGAGCGTGACGGTTACGCGCCCGCGGCTGTCTCCGAATATCTGCTCACCGTTCTCAACTCCAACTTTGAGGAGTGGAGAATGCAGAATCCGGACAAGCCCTTCACCGATTTCAAATTCGATATAAAGAAAATGTGCGCGTCGGGGTGCCTTTTCGACCGCGCCAAGATAGAGGATGTATCCAAAAATGTCGTGTCGCGTATGAGCGCGGACGAGGTTTATGCTCAGCTTGCAGGTTGGGCAAAGGTCTACGATCCCGAATTCTTCGCATTGCTTGACCGCGATCCCGACTATGCCCGGTCCATACTTGCAATAGGGCGCGGCGGCAAAAAGCCGCGCAAGGACTACGGCCTCTGGAGCGAGGTCAAGGCGTTTATCGGCTTCTTCTATGACGAGCTGTTCACACGCGAGGACGAGATACCGCAAAACTTCGACCGCGGGGACGTCAAGGCTGCACTTGCGGCGTTTGCGGACACGCTCGACTATGCGGATGATTCAAACGCGTGGTTCGAAAAGATAAAAAAGATCGCTTCCGATCTCGGCTATGCCACTGACATGCGGCAGTACAAAGCCGATCCGACGGCATTCCGCGGCAGCGTTGCCGATGTCAGCATGTTCATACGTGTTGCGGTGACCGGCAGAATGAACTCGCCCGATCTTTATACCGTGATCCATATAATCGGCATGGAGCGCACCGTGCGCCGTGTGCGAGAGCTTGCCGCCTCGCTCTGATACAGTCAATGAAAGGTCATTCTTGAAATGGAAAACAAAGAGGAAATGAAAAACGAAGCCGCCACGGAAGAGATAAGCGGCAACTTTATACACGATATAATCGACGAGGACCTCAGGGAAAATCCCAACCTTAAAATACACACGCGTTTCCCGCCCGAGCCTAACGGATATCTTCACATCGGGTCGGCAAAGGCTATACGCATAAACTGGCAGATCGCGCGCAAGTACAACGGGCTTTTCAACCTGCGCTATGACGACACCAACCCCGTCAGAGAGGGCGACGAGTATGTGCGCTCCATATATGAGGATCTTTGCTGGCTCGGATGCAAGCCGACGGGCGGCGTGTTTTACGGCTCGGACTATTTTGACAAATGCTACGAGTATGCCGTAAAGCTCATTAAGGACGGCAAGGCGTACGTGGACGACCTCAGCGCCGAGGAAATGAAGGAATACCGCGGAACGCTTACCCAGCCGGGACGCGAATCTCCCTGCCGCGGGCGTTCGGTCGAGGAGAACCTTGACCTTTTCGAGCGCATGAAAAACGGAGAGTTCCCGGACGGTTCGCACACACTGCGCGCAAAGATCGATATGTCCTCTCCGAATATAAATATGCGTGACCCGGCGATATACCGCATACTTCACACCGAGCATCACCGTCAGGGCAACAAATGGTGCATCTATCCGCTGTACGATTATGCTCACCCCATTCAGGACGCGCTTGAAGGAATAACGCATTCCTGCTGTTCTCTTGAATTTGAAAACCACCGTCCGCTTTACGAATGGGTGGTCGATAATATCGGCTTCGATCCCAAGCCGAAGCAGCGCGAGTTTGCCCGCCTCAACGTCACGCACACCGTGATGAGCAAGAGATACCTGCGTCAGCTCGTTGAGACAGGTCTTGTTGACGGTTGGGACGATCCGCGTATGCCAACGCTTTGCGGCTTGCGCCGCCGCGGATATACTCCGTCCGCTATATTTGATTTTGTGGACCGCGCAGGCGTTTCCAAGGCGTACAGCGTGGTCGATATCGAGCTGCTTGAGCACTGCATCCGCGAGGAGCTGAACACCACGGCTCCCCGCCGCATTGCCGTCATGAAGCCGGTAAAGCTGGTGATAGACAACTATCCTGCCGATAAGACCGAATATTTCGAACTTCCCAACAACCCACAGTCGCCCGAGGCGGGAACCAGAAAGCTCCCCTTCACGCGTGAGCTTTATATCGATGCCGACGATTTTGCCGAACTGCCGCCCCCGAAGTTCTTCAGACTCAAGCCGGACGGCGAGGTGAGACTCATGGGCGCATATATCGTCAAATGCGTCTCGGTGGAGCATAACGCGGACGGCAGCGTTGCAGCCATTCACTGCACCGCGGATCTTGAGACCGGAAACGGCAATCCCGCCGACGGCAGAAAGATAAAAGGCACCATCCATTGGCTTTCCGCGGCGTATGCCGAGCGTGCCGATGTCATGCTTTACGACTACCTCTTTACGCTTGAGAACATCGACGATATGCCCGAGGGCAAGACCTACGGCGATTATCTTAATCCCGATTCCGCAAAAAAACTGGAGGGATGCATGATCGAGCCGTCGCTTGCGGATGCGGCGCCCGGCGACAAGTTCCAGTTTGTCCGCAACGGTTATTATGTAAAGGACACCAAGAATCCGGGTACCTTCAACCGCATCGTCGGACTCAAGGACAGCTATCCCAAAAAGTAATGGAGTGGACGGTATGCCTTCGCCGTATACTGCCGGCGGTGATACCGGCGGCATACCTGCTGCTCATTTCGGTCATATCCGTTATTGTCACGGTTTATGACAAGTGGGCGTCAAAGCACCGCACCGACCGACGTATACGCGAAAGTTCGCTTCTGGCGTTTTCCATAGTGGGGGGCTCGGTGGCAATGCTGCTTACAATGCTGATAATACGGCATAAAACCAAACATCCGAAGTTTATGATAGGCATTCCCGTTATCAGTATACTTCAGGCGTTGTGCGTGTGGTTCGTTATCGACCGCCTGCACATCAGTATCGTTATCTGAGAAAAGCTCCGGTAAAAACATCACAAGGGCTTGCAGGGCGTAAGTCCGGCTGCCCTTTTGTTTTTTCGGAAAAGATCAAAAAAATTTTTTTGAAAAATGCAACCTGCCGGAAAAAACGCTGTGTATAAGGGTAGGAGCGCATCGATGATGAGGTGACTGCATGAACGACGAACAGATAGTTGAGCTGTACTTCAGGCGCGACGAGACGGCAATAGCCGAGTCCGAAAAGAAGTACGGTGCTTACTGTATGAAGATCGCCATGAATATTCTTTCAAGCGAGCTCGACAGTGAGGAATGCGTAAACGACGTCTGGCTCGGAGCCTGGCGCTCGATACCGCCGCAAAGGCCGTCGAATCTTGCAACATACCTCGGAAAAATAACGAGAAATCTCTCAATCAACCGCTATAAAATGAAATATGCGGATAGGCGAGCAATGAATGAGTTTTCGATTTCTCTTGACGAGCTTGATGAGTGCGTTCCGGGAGGTGAGCCGGTGGAAGATGACGGGCGGATCGGACAGATCGGAGAAAGCATAAATGTCTTTCTGCACGGTCAGAAGGCACTTGACCGAAGGGTCTTTGTGTGCAGGTATTTTTACAGTGACTCCATAGCCGAGATTGCAGAGCGGTTCGACATAAGCGAGAGCCGTGTAAAATCACTTCTGTTCCGTATGCGCTCAAAACTGAAAGCACATTTGGAACGCGACGGTATAACCGTTTAGGACACTCAGGGAAGGAAGGCGAAAAAATGAAAAACGAACTTCTGGCGAGAGCCATGTCGGAGATCGACGACGAATTTCTTGAAGAAGCGCGCCGCCCGCTCCCGAGGCGTCGTGTATTCCCGGTCGTAATGCTGCAGTACGCTGCGGCGGCAGCATGCCTTGTGCTTGTGTTTGTCGCGGTTCTGGCGGCAGTGCGCGGGGGAAACATGCCGACAGTCAGTGTGAATGGCGTAAAGATCACGGATAGCGGAGTTCTTGAAAAGCCGATCGAGATGTCGCTCACCGTTTCAACGCATCAGCTCAGATTGATCGACGGAACGGAAATACGCCTGCACTTTGAAGCCGGGGAGGGGCATGCGGTAACGCTTGACGTATCTGACGGAAGCATTATCGTGACCGACAACGGTGAGCAGTACACTAACGCCGTTATAACAGACGATAGTGATATTTCGTGGTATGTGGATACCGCGAGAGAAAAGTCGTTTACCATGACGGCAAAAACCAAAAACAAGACAGTTGTAATTACCGCTACGGTAGACGAGGAGAACAGCAAACTCATCGTTACCGCCGCAGCGGAATAACAAATGACAAACGAAAATGATCCCGAAAGGAAAACACAAATGAAAAAGATCACATCTATCATCCTTGCAATTATCATGACATTTGCAGTGCTTGCACTGGCAGCCTGCAACAATACAGGTAACGGCGACAGCACAACTACCGCAACGCCCGCTGGGACCACGGCTCCCGAGGCACCCAAAACGGACGCTACCACTTCTGCCGAGAAGCCCGCCATCGAATCCGCAGCAGCATTTTACACCAAGGTGTGGGGCGCGCTGACCGACGATCAGAAGTTCCCCGCCTCAGGCGGTGATATTGACCACACAGCCGACGGTCCCGCCAAGTTCAACTTTACCGCCGAGAACGTCGAGACCTTCAAATGGTGGCTCCATGTTACCGACGAGCTTCTGGCACAGATCGATCAGAACGATGTTGCAACGCTTATGCACATGATGAACACCAACACCTTCTGCTCAGCCATGGCGAAGCTCACCGACTCCTCCAAGGCGGCTGAATTTGCCGAGGCATACAAGACTGCTATCCAGGATCAGCGCTGGATGTGCGGCTTCCCGGATACCGTTATCGTTATCTCGGTAGGCGACTATGTGATAATGGCTTACGGACATGCCGATATCATCGAGAACGTCAAAACTGCCTGCCTTGCAGCCGACTCTTCGGCAAAGCTGCTTATCGAAGCACCCGCTCTTCCTGCCTGATCCGGTCGGTACAAGGGTAAAACAAAGGGGGCTGTTGCGCCCGAGCGCCCGGCTCCCTATAACTATGCAATTTTTATATGACTTTTTTCGGGTCCGCGATCCCGGAAAGTAAAAAATGAAGGAGTAAGGCATTTTATCATGTTGTTTTCAAGCATACCGTTTCTGTTCTACTTTTTGCCGTGCGTACTCATACTGTATCTCATAGCCCCGAAATGTCTTAAAAACACCGTCCTGCTTTTGTCAAGTCTTGTGTTTTACGCCTGGGGCGAACCGAGATACGTTATATGGATGCTTCTCGCGATCACGCTCGGATATATTTTCGGACTTCTCATCGAGCGTTTCAAAGAGAAAAAGCGCATTTCAAAGCTGTTTATGATCCTCTCGGTCGCAAGCAGTCTTGCAATGCTCGGATATTTCAAATATGTTGACTTTTTTATCGGCAACTTCAACGCCATTACCGGACTGTCGATCCCGCTGCTCAAGATCGCTCTCCCGATAGGCATCAGCTTTTACACGTTCCAGATACTCAGCTATACGGTCGATGTTTACCGCGGCAATGTTGCGGCGCAGAAAAATCCCATTGACCTTGCGGCATATGTGGCGCTTTTCCCACAGCTCATAGCCGGACCTATCGTCCGCTATTCCGATGTGGCGGAGCAGCTCAAAAGCCGCACTCATACCTTAGAAAAGACCGCGCTCGGCGCACGCCGCTTTATGATCGGTCTCGGAAAGAAAATACTCATAGCAAACATCCTCGGCGAGCTTTGCGATACCTTCCGCGCGTCAGACGATAAATCAGTGCTTTTTTTCTGGCTTTATGCGGTGGCATATTCGCTTCATATATACTTCGACTTCTCCGGATACAGCGACATGGCAATAGGACTCGGCAAGCTGTTCGGGTTCGATTTCCTTGAAAACTTCAACTATCCTTACATTTCCGCAAGCATAACCGAGTTCTGGCGGCGCTGGCACATGTCGCTCGGTTCATGGTTCCGCGATTATGTTTACATTCCGCTCGGCGGCAACCGTGTGAGCCGCATGCGTCACCTTTTCAATATTTTCGTCGTCTGGATGCTCACCGGCTTCTGGCACGGTGCGGCG
>CAUABN010000078.1:0-6062 GCA_958427275.1 uncultured Anaerotruncus sp. | reverse complement strand
TCCTTACTTAGCGTTTCTGTGCTTGACTATGAACTTTTCGGTTCTAGCCTTCTTATTTCTCGTCTTATAGCCGAGAGCGGGCTTGCCCCACGGAGTGAGCGGGCCGGGATGGCCGACCGGAGACTTGCCCTCACCGCCGCCGTGCGGGTGATCGCAGGGGTTCATAACAGAACCGCGAACGGTAGGACGGATGCCTTTGTGACGGGCCTTACCTGCCTTACCGAGCTTGACGGTATCATGCTCGATATTGCCGACCTGACCGATGGTCGCCTTGCAGTCAAGGCGGATCTGTCTTACCTCACCGGAGGGGAGACGGACGAGGCACACGCCGTTTTCCTTGGAAATGAGCTGTGCCGCCGCGCCGGCGGAACGAACGAGCTGTCCGCCCTTGCCGGGGTAAAGCTCAATGTTGTAGATAACGGTACCGACCGGGATGTTCGCTACGGGGAGAGTGTTGCCGGGCTTGATGTCGGCGTCGGGTCCGCAGTAAACGGTATCACCGGCGTTGAGTCCGACAGGAGCGATAACATAGCTCTTCTCGCCGGCTTCTGTCTGAAGCAGTGCGATATAAGCGGTGCGGTTTGGATCGTATTCGATGCCAATGACCTTGGCGGGAGCCTCGTTCAGACGGCGGAAGTCGATTATACGATATTTCTGCTTGTTGCCGCCGCCTCTGTGACGGACGGTGATCTTGCCGTTCGCATTGCGTCCGGCATTCTTCTTCTTGATAACGACAAGGCTCTTTTCGGGGCTGAACTTGGTCAGCTCCTCAAAGGTGGGCAGTGTCATCTGTCTTCTCGAAGGAGTAGTGGGTTTAAGTTTGATCGTAGGCATTTATTCTTTCCTCCTACTTTCTCAGTTCATACCGTCGAAGAAGGCGATGGTCTTCGAGTCTGCGGTAAGTGTTACAATGGCTTTCTTCCATTCGGAGGTGTAGCCGAAGTGTACGCCGAGTCTCTTGGGCTTGCGCTTCATCGTGATGGTGTTGACGGAGGCGACCTTTACGCCGAACATTGTCTCGACCGCATTTGCGATCTCGGGCTTCGTGGCATCCGACATGACCTTGAAAACATACTTTTTCTGATTCATCATATCCATACCGGATTCGCTGATGACCGGCTTTATGATGATATCCTGTACCATTTTCTTCATGCGTACACCTCCTCAAGCTTTTCAACGGCTTCGCGTGTCATGACGAGCTTTTCCGCATTCAGAATGTCATAAACACTGAGAGTGCTGTAAAGCGTGGTCACGGCGGTGGGAATGTTGTCGCAGCTCTTTACTACGAGCTTGTCGACCTCGGGAAGAACGAGAAGAGTCTTCTCCGCGACCTTGGCGGTGCGGGTCTTGACTTCGTTGTTTTCCTTATACTTCTTTGTGACTTCCTTGGTAAGACCGAGAGCGGCAAACATCTTTACCATCTCGGAGGTCTTGTAAGCGTCAAGCTTAACGGAATCCACAACTACGAGGCTGCCCTCGGCGACCTTCGCGGAAAGCGCGCTTGCAAGAGCGGCTCTGCGGGTCTTTTTGTTCAGCGTTACGCGGTAATCTCTGGGCTTGGGACCGAGAGCCACGCCGCCGTGTGTCCACTGAGGCGAACGGGTCGAACCCTGACGGGCGCGTCCGGTGCCTTTCTGTCTCCAGGGCTTTCTGCCGCCGCCCGAAACCTCGGTGCGGGTAAGAGTGGACTGTGTGCCCTGTCTCTGGTTGAGCAGATATGCTCTGACCGCGGCATGGAGAACGGGTTCAGAGACCTCAGCTCCGAAAAGCTTCTCGGAGAGGTTGATTTCGCCGACCTCTTTGCCTGTCATATCAACAACTTTTACGCTAGGCATTGCTTATCCTCCTTCTCTCTCATGCCTTGATCGAGTCGCGGAGGAACACGATGCCGCCCTTGGCTCCGGGGATTGCTCCGCGGATGGCGATAAGGTTGTTCTCTTTGTCGATCTTGACTACGTTCAGATTAAGGATGGTGACCTGTTCGTGACCGTACTGGCCTGCCATCTTCTTGTTCTTGAACACGCGGGACGGGCTGGAGTTAGCGCCCATTGAACCGACTTCGCGGTGTACGGGGCCGACGCCGTGCGTCATTCTCAGTCTGTGGTGGTTCCATCTCTTGATAACGCCGGAGTATCCGTGTCCCTTGGTCGTACCGGTAACGTCGACCTTATCGCCTACGGCGAAGGTTTCGACAGATACGACGTCGCCGACCGAATAAGCCGAGCAATCGTCAAGACGGAATTCCTTGAGGTGTTTCTTCACCGCAAGACCGTTCTTTTCAAAATGTCCCGCCTCGGCTTTTGTGGTCTGCTTTGCTTTTGCATCCATAAAACCGAGCTGTACGGCTTCGTAGCCGTCCTTGTCAGCAGTCTTGCGCTGTGCGACAACGCAGGGCCCTGCCTGAATCACCGTTACCGGGATGACGTTTCCGACTTCGTCGAAGATCTGAGTCATACCGATCTTTTTACCGATAATTCCTTTTTTCATTTTTCCTCCTGTGGGTTATTGGTTGGCGTTTTGGGATTTTCCTTTCGGATTGCGCCAACTTGACCAACAAGTACCCTTTCGGGCTTGTCTTCATTGTTTGCCGACTCGCGGCACTCACGCACGCCTTAAAGCGTTACCTGGATGTCAACGCCGGCGGGGAGCTCGATGTTCATCAGCTCTTCGGTCAGCTTCTTTGACGGTTTGACGATATCAATCAGTCTCTTGTGATTGCGAAGCTCAAACTGCTCGCGGCTGTCCTTGTCTTTGTGGACTGAACGAAGAATGGTGACGATCTCCTTCTCGGTAGGGAGCGGGATCGGACCGGAAACCTCGGCGCCGTTGCGCTTTGCGACTTCGACGATCTTTGCCGCCGCAGCATCGACCAGCGTGTGGTCGTAGCTCTTAAGACGGATTCTGATCTTCTCTTTCACTGCCATTGATTTTTGCCTCCTCTTTGGATTTACGCGCTGCGTATAAAATAATATTGAAGCTCCTGCGCGTCCTGCGTTCCATTGACGGGGACTTATTTTTGTTTTGCACCGCTCCACGCGTTTCTTTTTATTTCATACAAAAACCGGAGATCTGCCCCCCGTCCGTCACGATAAGACGGATAGCAAATTCCGGAACACGCTGTGGAACAGCACTTGACTTTACCCTTCGTTTCGCCCGGTTAAACACGGACATACTCCACGAAAATTACCCGCCTTTGCGGTAACATCGGCGGCAACCTCTCGCTTCAACGCATACTTCGCACATCAAGCCTTGATATTATACAATAAATGACACGATTATGCAATAGAATCGCATGTAGAATTTTTCACATTTTTTCTTTTGATTTTTGTGCATTCTGCACATTTTCATTATTTGCCCCGGCAAGCACGGCGATATTCTCCATCAGACGGCTGCGAAGCCACTCCGGGCTCACGATCCTGACAGGCTCTCCTATCGCCATAAGCGCGCCGAGAAACGCCTCTACGCTCGCGAATTCGCAAAGATACCTCTTTCCGCGGTGCTCGGGAGCGCGTCCCGTTATCAGCTTTCCGAGCCTTACCACTGTCAGCTTGTCCGGTATCTCAAGCACTGCGCTGTACGGTATGCTCATCTGGGTCATATCGGCGCCGACGGTACCGCCGGTCATATCGCCCATTGCGGCGATAAGTTCGACATAATCGTCGGGCTGAGCGACATTTATGGCGGCGGGAAGCGCAAATTCCGTCGTGTAGTAAAAGCCGCGGCGCACTCTGTCGTATTTGACCGGAGCGCCAAGCTCACGCCGCATATATTCGACATCGCGTGTCGCCTGGCGGCGGGATATGCCAAAGCGCTCGGAAAGGCGGACGGCATTGGGGTACGAACCGTCCGCTATACGTTTATGTAACCATCTGATCCTTTCGTCTGCCGATGCGCCGCTCATGCCGATCTCCTTTGCTTTATCTGTCCTCTGCGGTGTTCGCCGTATCCTGCACTGCCGCCGGCGCTGCCGGCGTCGCGGCAGCGGTGATAAAAGACACCGTGCGCACCATCATATAGACCATCATATTGAAGCAGAAGAACGCCTCTGTAAAGAACGCGGCGTTGGCGACCTGCCCGCTGAAATACCCCGCTATCACCGACACGGATGCGGAAGCGGTAAGCGTGGTGGCAAGCAGACCCGTTGCGGCATATGCGCGGGGGCGCGCCTTTTTGAAGCCGAGGAGCATACGGAGTTCAAAAAGGAAATAAATCATTATCGAAATGAGCGCCGCCTGAAGCATCAGCTTGTTCGGGCTGTTCATTTCAACGGTCATATCAAAATAAATGCTGAGTCCGGCGACGCAGCGGAGTCCCGGAGCAAAGCCGAAAAGCACGTGCCACTCATCGCTGCTGCGCTTTTCGCCGAGGCGAAGCACGAAGTAAACAGCGGACAGCGCCGAAGAAACTATTCCTATTATAATAAGAATGCCCTGAATGCGCAGGCTGCGCGCGGCATATGCGTTTTCGGAAGCCGCCTTTGCCGAAGCCTCGGCAAACAGCTTGCCCGCAGTGTTGGCGGTAATGCAACGGTAAAGCTCATAGCCAAACGCGCCGAGCATAACGAATGCGGCGTATGCGGTTGCGAAATACACCGAAGCCGAGCCGCGCGCGCCCACCGGAGGAATATCCTTGCCGTCGATCCGCGTTACGAACGGGAATGCGACAGAAGCAATACAGCCGATAACGCACAGTGCCGTAGCAAGCACCGGAAGTGCCGCCCCGCGGGAGAAATAACCTATCGCGGAGTCATAAGCCGTAAATATAGCAACGGTGCGAAGAAGCGCCGCCGCCAGCGCAATAAGCAGGATCGCCACAAGACACGGGCGTACCGCACGTGTTTTGGCGTTATATCGTTTTTCCGTATTCATGGATATATTCCTTTCACAAACGCCGCAGAACGTGCGGCTTACACAGAGTTTATTATAATACAAAAATATGAATACACTGTGTACGATGGACGTTTTTCTCTTTTTATTGTCCGCGCAATGTCCCTGATGCGGCTTTTGATCGCTGTGTATTGACAGTCCAACAGCCGTATGGTATAATAAATGGTAACCAATGATGAAACACATTTTCAAATTAATAATAAAAACAACGGGGGAAAAGATGAAAAGATCAAATAGACTTATCTTCATTGTACTGCTGTCGATTCCAGCATTGCTCGCAACGTCCTGCAATGGTAGCACGGGAACTCTCCCGCAGCCATCCGAAACCGACACCGAAGCCGTGATCACCACAGCCGCTTTCCGGGACGAAAGCACGGCGGAAACTCCCGAGACCACCTCGGTAACAGAAGTGCCGGTGCCGATAGATATCTACGCCTGCGAGCATGAGTGGCAGTATGCGACCTGCTTCGTTCCGCGCATGTGCCGGCTGTGTTATGCGACCGACGGAGAGGCACTCGGACACAGTCCTGTCAATTACGAAGGATACCCTGCCACCTGTCACAATGACGGCATGACGGCAGGTCAGTCGTGCGACCGCTGTGCGGCAACGCTTGTAAGGCACGAACGCATACCCGCCACGGAGCATACATACGTCACAGAAACGATTGCACCCGCAGACGGTATGATAGGCTACACCCGGCACAAATGCACGACCTGCGGTTTTTCATACAGTGACGAGCTTGTTTCGTCATCGTATTCCGACGGTCTCGCATATTCGGTAAACCCGGACGGCAGGACCTGCACCGTGACCGGCGCGGGCAGCTTCACCGGCAGCTCACTTTCTGTTCCCGATGTTATCGACGGATACCGCGTGACCGCAATAGGCGAACACGCTTTTGCGGGCATTAATCACAATGTTACAATGGTGATAATTCCCGAAGGAGTAAAAACGATCGAAAAAGGCGCATTCAAATATGCCGAACGCATTTCCGCCATCAGCCTGCCCGGCAGCCTTGAAGAGCTTGGTGACGAAGCCTTTTACGGGTGCCGCCAACTCGCGACGATCGTTCTTCCTTCGGGCATCAAAACGATCGGTGAAAACGTGTTCGCAATGTGCGCCTCTCTTGAATCGTTCACGATCCCCGACGGCATAAGCGCAATACCGGTCGGTATGTT
>CAUABN010000077.1:0-6068 GCA_958427275.1 uncultured Anaerotruncus sp. | reverse complement strand
GCCGAGTGGCACGAGCTGAACGTCGTGGCATGGCAGTGGCTCACCGACAACGTGTTCGAATACGGCGGGTGGCAGTTCAATACGGTCAATCTGTATAACGGTCCCCTGCAGCCGCTGCAAAGCATCAGCTTCTCATCGGTAACGGCATCACGCGAATTGTTTGAAGCAGCCGATAGTATTTCATCGGGCTATTCCGAATATCGGGAATACGTTGCCGAAACCGAGGGAAATGCCCGCCGTTTTAATGAAACAACAGCACTCATACGCGCAAGCATGGAGCGCGGCGTTCCGATACGCGGAACGGTGAACGACTCCACAAAGACCCTTTTCCTTTCCGAATTTTCATCGTCATTCGGGATCATAGTTATTTTCGTCATTATTCTTGCGGGTATGACGCTCTCGAATGAGTACACCGCCGGCACGGTGCGACTGCTTCTCATCCGTCCGCAGCGCCGCTCAAGGATACTCGCCTCGAAACTGCTGTCCGGCGGCATACTGTGGGTCGCCGCAACAGCCGTAGCATCGGTACTGCTGGCAGTGGAATGCATCGCTCTGTTCGGCGTCAAGGACCTCTTTACCCCGGCGATATTCAATCACGGCACAAAGGTCATGATCGTGCCCGCAATATTTGCGTTTTTGTGGCGCGTGCTGCTTTCCTTCATATCAACGGCTCCGATCATTCTGTTTACGCTCCTTATCTCAACGCTGATAAAGAGATCGGCGCTCCCGATAGCGCTCGCTATGATATGCCGCTTCAGCACCTCGGTGATCACCACCGTCTCGCTCAGCCTCCAAAAATTGCATCTTGAATATACTCCTCTGCCCTACCTTGACCTCACGTCATTCATAGGCAACACCGCAGAGCGCTATATTATTGACGGCGGCAGTACATTGGACAGTATCTTCGGCGCAGCCGAAAAAGCACTGATCAGCTCCGGCAACTACCGCATTTCGATAGGCATTGCCTGGCTCGTCGGTATAGCCGCAGTTCTCACCGTACTATCGTTCGTATCCTTTGACCGCCAGCAGATAAAAAACTGAGGTTGCAAAAATGTCAGGACTGTCAAGGCTCATAGGTAACGAAAATAAAAAAACCGCCAAACAGCTCGGTTTTTCAGTACTTCTGATAATAATAGCCGTAATAAGTGCCGCCTCGGTCGCGCTTGGGGCATTTATTTCCGCCAATACCGCCGGGCGATACCTGCAGGAAACCGAATACATCGTATCTATGGCTGAGCGCGCCCGTGAAAGCGGTGATATGATAGGTGAAAAATACTGGCGCGTCTACGAACATGCCAACGACCTGTTTGAAAACCGCATTGGCGGTTCGGACGCCGAGTGGAAGATCGAATTATTCTACAACGACTACTCTACCATACTCGGATGGATCGCAATTGCGGAATGCGCCGCATCCGGCAGATACACGATAGAGGATATACAAAAATCGGCGCTCGGCAGCTTTCTTTACCACGACATGCCGGAGGAGATCGCCAAATATGACGGTTATCTTTCCGAAGAAAACATAGCAAAAGCGCTCCCGGCACTGCGCGCATATGAGGAAAAGCTCCGTAACGAAATACTGAACTATTCGCTTGCCGATCATTACGCCGTAAGTCTTGATACCGCACGGGCTGAACGCGACCTGTGCGCCGCAGAAGCGGAGCTGTATGCCTCCGGCGGCGGAACGGTACCGGAATGGGCTGCGTCCCCCGAAGTCGTCACGGCATACCGCGAATACATGCGCGCCTCTGCCGAAAGCCGACTCGAAACAGCGGAGCTTTCGATTTACGGATGGCAGCTGCTGTGCGAAAATTTGTATGAGTACGGGAGCTGGCAGTACCGCACAGTCTCCGAGCTTCTTTCCGCACTTGCCTCAGATTGCACGGCTATCGTCCCCATCCCGCGCGAACTTTACGAAGCACAGCACCGCAGTGTCAGCTATGAGCGTTATCTCCGGGGTCTTGCGGAGGCTCAGCACCGCTTTGACGATACAGTGACTCTTGTGAAGTACAGTCTTGACCGCAACATACCTCTTGATGGTACGGTCAAAGGCTCGTCAAAAAAAGCTACCGCCTCTGCGGTCTCGACCGCAACGGGACTGCTTGCTATATTTTCCGTGATACTTGCGGGAACAACGCTTTCGGGCGAATACACCTCCGGCACGATACGTCTTCTCCTTATACGTCCGCGCGGACGCGGAAAAATACTCGCCTCAAAGCTGATATCCCTTTATATCCGGTGGTTCGCATCGGCATTCATCCTGTCTCTCATGCTCACAGCCGAATGCGCCGTCATTTACGGAATAAACGATATCTTCATGCCGGACCTTTTTATCGTCGGCGGGCATGTAATACCGCTCCCGTCTGTACTCACACTTATTCTCCGCATCATCCTTGCCGTGCTGTCGGCATCCCCGACAGTGCTTCTGGCATTGATGATATCAACGCTCATAAAGCGCCCGGCGCTTCCGATAGCGCTTTCAATGATAGCCCGCCTCTCCACGGCGACGGTCACATCGCTCGCAGTGTTTATAAACACCGCGCTCCCCGGACTGCACCTTGAATATTCCCCGCTGCCCTACCTTGACCTGACCGTATTCATAACCACGCCCGCAGCGTATTACATGACAGCAGGGGGCGGACTGGCGGAAAGCATTATCCGCACCGCGACCTTTGTATACAGCAGCATATACAGTCTTACGGTCGGCATCGTGTGGATGGCATTGCTGTCCGTGCTGCTGACGGCGCTGTCCTTCGTTTCATTCACCAAACAGCAGATCAAAAATTAATCAAATAAAAAAGATAAGAAAGGCAAACCCAATGACAACATTCGACATTAAAAAAGATGCCGCCGAGCGGATAATAATCGTGGCTCACCGCGGCTCCTGCGGCGGAAACATTCCCTGCAACACCATGGCGGCATATGAAATAGCCGTAAAGCACGGCGCCGACATGATAGAGGTAGACGTGAGCAAGAGCGCCGACGGCACGCTCTGGATCCTCCATCCGAAGATGGAATATGTCCACCTCAACTACATCGGCACCGAGTTCGCACAGCGCCTGCCCGACATGCACGACGACGAGATCCGCCGTCTGCGCTACGTCAGCGCCGACCGTGCTTACACCGAGTGGCCGCTCTGCACCCTTGACGAGGTGTTCGACCGCTTCAAGGGCGTATGCTACATAAACATCGATAAGTTCTGGGAGAACCCTCGCGAGATCTCCGATGCCATCCGTGCGCACGGCATGGAGGAGCAGATAATCGCCAAGACCTCGCCGAAGCCCGAGCTGTTTGACATCATCGAAGAGTACGGACACGGCATCCAGTATCTCCCCATACTCAAGAAGGATGACGGCGTACACGAGGAACTTATGCACCGCAACATCAGATACGTAGGCGCCGAGGTCGTTTTTGCCGATGAGAACGCATACATCGCAAGCCCCGAGTTTATAGACAAGCTGCACGGCAACGGAAAGCTCGTATGGGCTAACGCCATCCTTTACAACTACAAGGTACCGCTTTCAGCCGGACATTCCGACGACGTATCCCTCGTAAAGGACCCCGCCCTCGGCTGGGGCTGGCTCGCCGACCGCGGCTTTGATATCATTCAGACAGACTGGGTGCTCGCCATGGCAAAGTACCTGGGCGAGAGCGGCAAGAGATACCACTGATCCGCCTCATCCGACAGCATTTAACTGCACATTGATTAAAAAATCTCCCCCGCCTGCCGCGCAATGCGCGGCAGGCGGGGGAGATTGCTTTTCCCGGATGCTCAAAGTGCTTCAAGCAGCTTTTCGTATTTGTTTGTCAGCCACTCGTATGCCTCGTGAGAGAAGTGATGGTTCGCGCCGATGCCAAGTTCGATGCCCTCGTCTATCCAAGGAAGCTGCGCGGGGTTCTGGAAGGATATCCCGCTCGCGCGGTAGTTATCAAAGCAGGGCAATGACCACAGAGCGGCGACCTCAAGCATTGCATCAACATAATCGATATCGGTAAGACCGTATTTGTTTTTGCTCGACCAGCGGTTGTAGTTGGTCATGAGAAGTATCTTCGCCTTCGGATATTTCTCGGTCAGACCCGCAATAAGAGTATTGAGCGCACCGTAAAATGTAGAGGTGTCGCGATATGAGCGATCCGCGCGGCACGCCTCGTCTCCGAGCGGCACATGAAGGCGCTTGTCGTTCGCTCCGCCGAGCAGGACCACATAATCGGCGCCGTCAGCCATATCGGCATAGCGCACGCACATCGGCGGGTGCTTGTGCGTAGGCTCCTCGGTTGAAAAAGCCACGGGGTTGCCGTTGATACCATAGTTATAGGCTGTCATTCCGTGACGCTCCGCAAGGAGCGCAACCCATGTTGCGTCGGGACCCAGCTTGTTACCGTGAATAAGAGAATCGCCGAGCGCGACCAGTGTTTTTCCGTCAAGTACAGACATGTTTTTCCGCCTTCCGCATTTAGGCATTTAATAAGAAAATGCAAAAACGCAAATAGAATTTTTATAAAATAATAAGATACCGAACCACCGCACGCGGCACTGTGCACGCGGGTTTCGTGTCTGTTTTATATTATAGCAGTGAAAAATTGCCCCGTCAAGTATATTTATCACTAAAAATCACGTTTTTTAAATGCAATTACACTTTTGTTTATTCATGACCGCTTTCTTATGTCCGTTTTTGCGCTCCGGTGTGCGCGCCACAATCAACTTTAGTAAGATTTCTACAAAAATAATAGCATATTTATTGACGCCGGCATTCAAAAATGATAAAATTGAATCAAACAAAACGGAACGATACCGGATTCATTTAAGGAAGGAAAACCAAGCAATGAAAAAGCACCCCATCACAAGGCTCATGCTGTCGGTCACATCGCTCGTACTTATTATCGCATCCATGATGTGCATGACAGTAGCATGCTCCCAAAACGGCGACGGAAAAAACAGTTCGTCAGCAACCACCGCTCCCGCCGTGACAACGGCCGATCCCGACGCCGGAAAGTATGATGACGCCGGCTATCTCAAGGACGCACTGCCCGAGGTGGCGAACCTCGGCGTAAAGATTGGAATGCTTTACTGGTCCGATGTTGAAAACCCCGAATTCTTTGTGGAAGACGACGGCAACGGCGGCACGGTAGAGCTTGCCATAAACCGCCGCAACGCAAAAGTGGAATCCCGCCTCGGCGTTGAAATAGATTACACCGGTACGCCGGGCAACGCAAAAAAGCGCGGCGACTACATCACAAAAATACGCACCTCCTTTGACTCCGGCAACCCCTATGACATCTACGCCGGCTACACGCTTGCAATGGCGACCGCCGCAACGAGCGGATTCTGCTCGAACCTTCTCGATTACAACGTACTCGACTTCACAGCGCCCTGGTGGCCGCAAAAGCTTGTCGAAGAAGCCACTATCAACAACAAACTTTTCTTCACGACCGGCGACCTCTCCACCAACCTCCTTTACATGATGTACGTGATGTACTTCAACAAGGATATGATGACGGAATACAACGCCGGAGATCCCTACGCCTGCGTTGACAACAACACCTGGACATACGAAAAAATGATAGAAATGTCGCACAAGGTAGACGGCATGCAGGGCGGCGAAACGCCTATATACGGCTTTACCGCCAACACCATGCACACCGACCCCTTCTTCTACGGCGCAGGTCTGCGCACGCTCGACCGCGACAGCGAAGGCAAGCCCATCATTTCCGAAAAGTTCGGCAGTGAGCGCACCCAGAACGTTGTTTCGCTCGTTGAAGGCTATCTTTCCGACCCGATAAGCCTCCTCGGTTCAGCCTGCAACAAGACATTCCAAGAAGGCAGAGTCATGTTCCTTATGAGCCGTGCGAGATACGCCAGCCGCGATCTCGGCGGTGCGACCTTCAACTACGGCGTAGCGCCCATACCGAAGTACTCTGCCGATCAGGACGGATATTCCACCTGCCTCGGCTTCCCCTGCACCTTCTATGCGGTCTCCGGAGCCGCACAGCACCCGCAGGAAGCAGCCATGGTGCTTGAGTGTCTCTCCTCCGAGGGCTACCGCATAATCACCCCCGTGCTGTTTGAG
>CAUABN010000076.1:0-6111 GCA_958427275.1 uncultured Anaerotruncus sp. | reverse complement strand
AGTCAACACCGTGGGTTTTTATATATTCTCCGAATCGGAGACTTGAAACGTCGAAATATAGTTGGAGTGGATTTTCAGCTCTTCTTCTTGCCGTAGCCGAGCGTTCTCATCGCGTTGAGTATGGCGATCACGAGCACGCCGACGTCCGCAAATACCGCAAGCCACATTCCTGCGTGACCGGTCGCGCCGAGCACAAGTACGATGGCTTTTACGGTGAGGGCAAGGATTATGTTCTCCCAGACTATACGCATGGTCTTGCGCGATATCTCTACCGCACGGGCAATCCCCGTCAGCTTGTCGTCCATAAGGACGATATCGGCGGCTTCGATGGCTGCATCGCTTCCGAGGGCGCCCATGGCAATGCCTATGTCGGCACGTGAGAGCACGGGAGCATCGTTTATGCCGTCGCCGCAGAAGGCAAGGGGAGAGGCGGCGGAGTCCGCAAGCAGCTCTTCAACGGCGCTCACCTTATCGGCGGGCATAAGCTCGCTCTTTATCTCGTCAACGCCAAGTTCTTTTCCTATCGACTCCGCAACGGCGCGGCGGTCGCCCGTGAGCATTACCGTCTTCTTTACGCCGAGAGCCTTGAGTTTTGCAAGCGCGGACTTGGAATCCGCCTTCGGTTTGTCTGCGATAACGATATAACCGAGATATTTGCCGTCGGCGGCAACGTGAATGACCGTTCCGACCACGGTCTGCGCCGCGGCTGTCACACCTGCGGTCTTCATAAGTTTGTCGTTGCCGACCCACGCGTGCCTGCCGCATACGGTGGCTTCAACGCCCTCGCCGGCGCGCTCGGTCACATTATCGGCTTTTTCGGAGCTGTACTTTTCGGGGCATGCGCGGCGCAGCGCCTTGGCTATCGGGTGCGAGGAGAAACTCTCGGCGACGGCGGCGATGCCGGAAAGCTCATCGGCGTCAACTCCGTCCGCGGGGTGTACGCCGGTCACGGTAAACGAACCTTCGGTCAGTGTGCCGGTTTTGTCAAACACGGCGGTCGAAAGGGTGGAAAGCTGTTCAAGATAGTTAGCACCCTTGATAAGTATTCCCTCGCGCGAGGCGCGTCCGATGCCGCCGAAGAATGAGAGCGGGACCGACACAACAAGAGCGCAGGGGCAGGAGACTACAAGGAAGGTCAGTGCGCGCTGTATCCACGGTATGACCGATTCGCGGAGGATGAGCGGCGGCAGGAACGCAAGGAGAACGGCGCCCACTACTACCGCCGGGGTGTAGACACGCGCAAAGCGTGTGACGAAGTTTTCTGTCTTCCCCTTTTTGGCGGAGGAGTTTTCAACGAGATCGAGTATTTTCGATACGGTGCTTTCGCCGAAGACCTGTTCGACGTTTATTTTTATCACGCCGGAGAGGTTTACCGAGCCGCTTATCGCGCGGTCGCCGGGGCGAAGCTCACCGGGAACGCTCTCACCGGTGAGCGCGGAGAGATCGACAGTGCTGTCGCCCTCGGTCACTGTGCCGTCAAGCGGGATCTTTTCGCCGGGGCGGACGAGTATCGTCTCGCCTATCGCCACCTCATCGGGGGAAATCGTAAGCTCCGCACCGTCGCGCAGTATGCACGCCGAGTCGGGACGGATGTCCATCAGTGCCGCAATGCTCTTGCGGCTTTTTCCGATGGCGATGCTCTGGAACAGCTCTCCGACCTGATAGAAAAGCATTACCGCGACCGCTTCCTTATAGTCGCCGGTAGCAAACGCGCCGACGGTGGCAAGCGTCATAAGAAACTTTTCGTCAAGCAGCTGACCGTGCACTATGTTCAGCACGGCGTCCTTTACCACGTCATATCCTATCACTGCATACGCGGGGAGAAAAACGAGGAACTTCCACACGCCGTCAAGCGGTATGAGAGAGGCGGCAACAAGCAGTACAAGAGAAATGAGGAGCCGCAGCAGCGTGCGCTTCTGGCGGCGCGATAGATCCTTCAGGAATTTCATTGCGGCGCACCTCCCTGCGTCAGAGCTTTATGCTCATGTCAGGCTCAATGCGGCGGCAGAGCTTTACGACCTTTTTCATAACGGCGTCAAATTCGGCATCATCAGCTTCAACGGTCATTTTCTGCATGATGTAGTTTACATTCGCGCTCTTTACGCCTTCGAGCTTTGAGATCGCGTCTTCAATTTTAGCGGCGCAGTTTGCGCAGTCGAGATCTTCGAGTTCGTATGTTTTTTTCATTGTGGGGTACTAAGCCTTTCTTTTTTATGTTGAAATAATTATTTTCAGATCTTTTCGGCGTGTTTTTCACGCAGGTGGTCGTAGCCCTGTGCCACGATGGTGTGTACATGATCGTCCGCAAGATAGTAGAACATCGTTTTTCCCTCGCGGCGGCAGGCAACAAGGTTGTTGTCCTTAAGCACCTTCAGCTGATGGGAAATGGCGGATGAGGTCATTCCGAGCCGCTCGGAAATATGCATCACGCACATCTCGTCGTCAAGCAGTGCAAAAAGGATGCGCAGGCGCGTGGTGTCTCCGAATATCTTGAATAGGTCTGCAAGGTCGCAAAGCATTTCCTCGGAAACGTTGTTTTTTGCGGCGTGCATGCAGTGGTCATGTGTGTGTTGAGCGGTCTCCATCGGTTCGCCCTCCTTAATTATTGAGTGGTCATTCATTTGAATTCTCATTCACTTGAATCATCGTTCATATGATATCACATTCAAATGTTTTTGTCAATACCTTTTGCGAAAAAAACAGAGGAAAAATAAAATTTTTTGCCCGGTGTGTGCCGGGAGCGGTTTATGACACTTTTCTCTTGAAAAAATCTTCCCGTTGTGATATAATTATATTGTAGCGATCGAAAAATCCGTGCATACTATAAAAAAAGCGCGGAGGTTTTTCATGAATGCAAAAATGCGAGATTTTCTCATCGGGCTTGGGCTTGGGCTTTTGCTTTTCGGCTGTGTTGCCGTTATAGTGCTGACGATGTGACGATCCGGCGGAGGACTTTGATGCGGCTTGACAAATATCTTTCCGCGGCGGGGGAATGCTCTCGCCGTGATTGCGCGCGCGATGTGCGCGCGGGACTTGTGCTCATCGACGGCAGTCCGGCACGCAGTGCGGATGCCGATGTCCTGCCGGGCGTCAGCCGTGTCGTGCGGCGCGGAGCCATTGTGGAATGGCGCGAGCATATCCACATCATGCTCAATAAGCCGGAGGGGTATGTCAGCGCGACCGAGGACAAAAAGGACGGCTGCCCGGTGGTCACCGAGTTGTGTGCGGAGCGTGACCGCGCACGGGTCTTTCCGTGCGGCAGGCTCGACAAGTACACCGTTGGCCTTATGCTTCTGACCGATGACGGTGAGCTTGCTCACCGCCTTCTGTCGCCGGCGCGGCATGTGGACAAGACATATCATTATACGGCGTCGGTGGAGCTTTCCCGTGACGCGCGCGAACGGCTGGAGAGCGGCGTTTATATCGAGGGCGGTGTGCTTACCGCTCCGTGCCGCATTGAGCCGGAGGACGGCACTCACGGGCTTATTACGATACATGAGGGGAAATACCATCAGATAAAGCAGATGTTCGGCGCGGTCGGCAACAAAATAACCGCGCTTGAGCGCGTGAGTTTCGGTCCGCTGACGCTCGATCCCGCACTGCCGCGCGGCGGATGGCGGTATCTCGCCGACGACGAGACGGCAGCGCTTTATGCCGCCGCAGGCTTGAAGCGGTGATCCGATACATTCGCACTTACGTAACCGAATACTATAAAAAAAGGAAGACATAAAAATGATAGATATTGAAGCAACACTGGCGGAGGAGCTGGGACTGGAAGTCGAACAGGTCAGAAAGACCGTGGCTCTGATCGACGAGGGCAACACGATCCCGTTCATAGCCCGTTACCGCAAGGAGGTCACAGGCTCGCTTGACGATACCGTCCTGCGCGACCTGTTTGACCGTCTGAACTATCTGCGCAGCATCGAAAAACGGCGCGAGGAGGTCAAGGCTCTTATCGCCGCGCAGGAAAAGCTCACGCCGGAGCTGGAACGCGCCATCGATGCGGCAAAAACGCTTACCGAGGTCGATGATATTTACCGCCCCTACCGCCCCAAGCGCAAGACCCGTGCTTCGGTTGCGCGCGAGAAGGGACTGGAGCCGCTCTCCGAACTTATTTTTGCTCAGAACGAAAAATACGACGCGCCGATAACGGAGCTTGCGGCAGTGTACATAAACGAGGAAAAGGGCGTTGCGGGCGCGGACGAAGCGATAGCCGGCGCGCTTGACATCATTGCCGAGAATATCTCGGACAATGCCGACTGCCGCAAGGGCGTGCGCACGCTCACCGCAGAGCATGGCATACTTGTTTCAAAGGCGGCAAAGAATGAGGATTCCGTATACGCGCAGTATTACGATTTTTCGGAGCGCGTAAAGCGCATTGCGGGGCATCGCGTGCTTGCGGTCAACCGCGGCGAAAAGGAAGGCTTCCTCAAGGTCTCCGTCGAACCGGGCGGCGAGCTTGTGATGAGCTATCTTTACCGTAAATTCCTCAAGGACAATGCAAGCCCGGCGCACGAGCTTGTAAAGTCCGCGATAGACGACAGCTACGCGCGGCTCATAGCGCCGTCCGTAGAGCGCGAGATAAGGAACGATCTTACCGACCGTGCGAGCGAGGGCGCGCTCAAGGTTTTTGAGGACAACCTCAAGCATCTGCTGATGTCGCCGCCGCTTCGCGGCAAGACCGTTATGGGATTTGACCCCGGCTACCGTACCGGGTGTAAGCTCGCGGTCGTCGATAAGACGGGGAAGGTCATCGATACGGCGGTCATTTACCCCACAAAGCCGCAGGAACGCATTGCGGAGAGCAAGCGCGTGGTCGCAGGACTCATCCGCAAGTACGGCGTCAATGTCATTGCGATAGGCAACGGCACCGCATCAAAGGAAAGCGAGATATTTATCGCGGGACTGCTCAAGGAGACGCCCGGCGATTGCAAATATATCATGGTCAGCGAGGCGGGCGCGTCGGTCTACTCCGCGTCCAAGCTCGGAGCCGAGGAATTCCCGGATTTCGATGTTACACAGCGCTCGGCGGTGTCGATAGCGCGTCGCCTTCAGGATCCGCTCGCGGAGCTTGTCAAGATCGACCCGAAGTCGGTCGGCGTGGGACAGTACCAGCATGACATGAAGCAGGCGCGGCTCGACGAGGCGCTGACAGGCGTTGTCGAGGACTGCGTTAACTCTGTCGGTATCGACCTTAATACAGCGTCATATTCGCTTCTTTCGTATGTTTCCGGCATAAGCGCTCCCGTTGCCAAGAATATTGTGAAATACCGTGAGGAAAACGGCGAATTTCTGAGCCGCGCGGAGTTGCTCAAGGTCCCGCGCCTCGGAAACAAGGCGTATGAGCAGTCGGCGGGCTTCCTCCGCGTTTCCGGCTCCGACGAGGTGCTTGACGAGACAGGCGTTCACCCGGAGTCATACGGAGCGGCGCACAAGCTGCTCGGAATGTTCGGATTTGACGAATCGGAGATCCGTTCCGGCGGGCTTCGCCTGCTCGGGAAGAAGGTGGCGGAGAAGGGACGCGCCGGAGTCGCCGAGGAGATAGGCGTCGGCGAGCCGACGCTCTGCGACATCGTAGCCGAGCTTGAAAAGCCCGGTCGCGACGTGCGCGACAGCTTCCCCGCGCCGGTATTGCGCGACGATGTTATGGATATTTCCTCTCTCAAGGAAGGAATGATCCTCACCGGCACGGTCCGCAATGTCATAGACTTCGGCGCTTTTGTCGATATCGGCGTGCACCAGGACGGTCTTGTCCACATCTCGCAGATCTGCGACAGATACATCAAGCATCCCGGCGAGGTGCTGTCGGTCGGCGATATAGTTAAGGTCAAGGTAATTTCGGTAGACGCAGCGCGTCACCGCATAGGTCTTTCCATGAAGCTCGGCAAGGACGAAGAATAAAGCGGTCCTTGCGCCGTTGCATGTATTGCGCGCATGGTAAATCACGTTTACATCAAAGGGCCAAAAATGGCGTTCAAGGCGTCTTGATGGTATCAAAACGCGTATGTTTGTGCAATGTGTACAAATTTGAACCTGAAAATTTGGGGAATAAGCCTCTATCATTTTTGACGAAAATTTGCTACAATATTATAGTACAGAATATAGTCCCGG
>CAUABN010000075.1:0-6125 GCA_958427275.1 uncultured Anaerotruncus sp. | reverse complement strand
TGCGCGTATCCTCGGCGGCTACAAAATCCACCTCCGAGAGCACCTTTACGGCGCGGTATGTAATATCGGACAGATTTCCTATCGGCGTGGCTACAAGGTAAAGCGTGCTGCCTACCACGCGGTTGCGCTCGGACGATGCCGCCTGTGTCGTGTTGAATTCGTTTTCCATTGTTTTTCCGTTTCTTCCGCCCGCGTCACAACCGTGCGCGGCGGCGCATATGATTAAAGATGAAAACTCGGTAACAGCCGTGCGTGCGCCGGCTGCAGATAAGGGGGAAATATGGCATATAAGATCTACATAGATCAGGGACACAATCCGCGGAATCCCAATGCAGGGTCCGAAGGCAACGGACTGAGGGAACAAGATATAGTATACACCATCGGGCAGGAACTTGCAAGACTTTTGCGTGCAAATGGTAACTTTGAGGTCAGACTTTCTCGTCCGACGCCGGAAACTCAACTCGGAACGAGCAATACAACAAGCCTTGCCGCACGCGTCAACGATGCGAACGCATGGGGCGCAGATTACTTTATAAGTCTGCATACCAACGCCGCAGGTGACAGTACGCCGAGCGGCAGTGAGGCGCTGGTCTTTTCGCAGCCCTCTGCAGCGTCAGCCCTCGGGACCGATATTCTCGGATGGCTGAACCGGCTCACCGGATTGCGCAACCGCGGCGTGGTGACGCGCAGCGGGCTTTATGTGCTGAGGAAAACGCGGATGCCGGCGGTGCTTCTGGAACTTGGCTTTATAACGAACCCAAACGATGCGCGGCTCATGCGGGACGATCCTACGCTTTTCGCAGAGGCGATATACAACGGCATACTTGAATATCTTGGAATACTGTAAAGGTAAAGCCAATCTATTGCAAGGCAACAAATTAGATTGTATAATCTTATTTCAGATGATACTCGTCTAATTGATTAGATTTGTATCATATATATTTGCGCATATAAGGTTTATATACGTCTAATTTGGCTTGATGAGCTTGTTGCGGTCGCTTGTTTGTTGTTTGGAAGAAACAAAAGGTAAGACTTATTTACCCGGCACAAAAGTGCTTTTTTAACATTTATCGCGGCTTTATCATTGTGTGAGATGCCGGGCGTGACATCATCGGAGATAAAAAATGTGGTGTTAAAAACTCGATTTGAGTTTTTAACACCCTTGGGGTATTGTCCGTCGGCGTCCCGGCACAGCCTGTTACAGCCGATTGAAATGCCGCGTGTGCGTTCGAAGGCAGACAAAGCCGGGAAGTGCATCCGCATTTGATGATGTGGATTGCTTATGCCTTTATATAAAAAGCAGCATCAGCCGCGCGTTCGCGCGGCTGATGCTGCTGCATTTGCAGTCAGACCTTTTTCAGTTCGTTTTTATTGACCACATTGTTCCATACGGCGTTGACGATAAAGTACGAAGCGATCGCAAAGCCAATGCCGAGTACCATTCCGGCGAACACATCGGTGGGATAATGGATGAAGAAATAAAGTCTTGAAAAGGCTATGAGCACCGCCAGCACCAACGCCGGCGCGCCCCATTTTTTGTTGCAGAGGAATATTCCGAACGCTCCTTCAAAGGAGGCAAGCGTGTGACCGGAGGGGAAAGATGCATCGTGCGGCGGCTTGATGAGCAGCGTTGCGCGGGTGACTATCGGGTCCCATGCGGTATTGTCATAGGGCCTTATGCGGTTGATGACTGGCTTTAGTATTCCGTTGCCGAAGATAAGCCCAAGTACCAGCGCACCGCCCATGACAAGTCCGGTCTTGCGAGTTTTTTTGAAGATCAGCAGCACCGCCGCAAGCGCTATCCAGAACCACCCCGCGTCCGCAAGGTGGGTTATCACGCTGAAAAATCCGTTGAAAAACGGCGTGTGGAGATGCTCGTTGATCCAGTTCAGTATTGAATAATCGAAGCTGTAAACAGCGTCCATGTCGTGTTCCTTTCCGTCTTTTTATTCGCGGGGTCAGTCGTTTCTGATGTCGTAGATGAGCCACTTGCCGTCCACTAAATGCAAGTACACGGTCACATCGATTTCATTTTTCCACTCGGGAGTTTTGTCGCCGTACTTGTCTACACAGTCGGTAAGGACCTGCGTGAAGCTGACATGAGCGGAGACGGCTGTGTGATCGTCCTCAACGTAGCGGTAGTTGTCGTCGGTCACATCGTCAAAGCGATAGCCGTTGTGATCCATGATAAAGCTCTGACTTATCAGCTTGTCAAGAGATTTGAAGAACGCCGATGACGTGTCAAAATACTTGTTCCGCTGTGCCTTTGAGGCGTCTGCCTGCATCCAGCGCGCATATATCTTGACGGCATCCACCACATACTCGCCGATGTTGTCGCGTATCTCCTTGTTCTCGCGCTCTATGCGCTCGGCTTCAAGGCGCTTGGCTTCTTCGATCTTGTAGTTATAGTCGGCAACAAGACGGTTCACATAGTCGCTGTCGGCGCGCCATACGACCGTTTGGGGATCGTAATCGAGCTTGTAGGCGACGCTTCCGTCGGATGAGGTGACAGCTACGTCCGGTTCAAGATAAAGTCCGCTCACAAAATAATTCTGCATCGTGCGTGCGGATTCATCTCCCTCGGGGAAGTAAACGTCTTCCTCAAGTACGACGGGTTTGCCGTATCTGAATTCCTCACCGAGCGCTATGCCGTTGACCTTCACGATCGCGTTGATCGGGGCGTAAATATTGGCTCCGTATTTGGGCGTGAGCTTTATCTCGGTCTTGCCGAGCGTGTATATCGGGAGCTTCAGCTTTTCGCTTTCCTTTCCGCTCTTTACGAGCGTAAAGCTGCCGACGCGCGCATTGCCTTTTGCGACCGAATAATTGAGCACATCGGGATCGTCGGAGGAGCCTTGCGTGAAGGTCCACTCGCCGTCGGCGCCGAACAGCGCACGCGCGTAGCTTACAGCGCTGTCTATTGTCTCAAACTGTGTTATCTCGGTGTTCTCGGAGTTGCGTATGAGGTATTCGTAGTCGCATGCTTTGAAATAATCGTTGAAAACACGCTCGGCAACATGCTTGGGCTGGCTGTCCTCGTACTCGGCAAGCAGACCGCTCACCGTGCGGAGCACGAATGACCATGCGATCATAACAATGATGATTATTACGAGCCATACGATCCAGAATACCGGACCCTTGCCGATGGCGGCTTTTCCGCCGCTGCGTGTTCCGGCGGGACGCTTGTCCTCGGGAACGCGGCGCTTTATCGGCTTTCTTTCGGGGGAGGCGTTGTTCTGTCCTGTCATGACGCACCTCCGACGGCAAAGTACGTGGGTATTCTGCGCGGCTCGGTAAATGCCTTGTATACGTTCACAAGTCCCATCTTCTGATATTTATCGAGCTTTGAGATATCGTAATTATAAATATTGTAGTAATCGCGGTAGTAGAGAAGTGACGAAGAGCCGCCGTCAAGCATTCCGGCGTTCACGGCGCCGAAACGAAGCATGATGTCGATAACGTCATTGTAGCTTGCTCCGGGGCTGGCGCCCGTTCTGCCGTCAGTGACAAGGAATATCACGGCGCCGTCCTCGCGCTGACCTATCGCCGTGCGCTGTGAGACGGCGGTGTCGCCGCGTCTGTTGGCAACGACCTGGTCACCTTTTTTCTGAATAAGTATGTTGTTGTACTGGAAGCAAACGCCGTCGCGTATCCCGAGTGCGTCCGCCTGTGCGCGGGTCAGACCCTCGCGGAGGACAAGCCGGTTGTCCTTGTCAAAGCCCATGAAGGTCCTTGACCTGCCGTCGTCCCACACGCACGCTCCGCGCGAATATGTTATGCCCATTGGGATGCTACCGTTTCCGCCGCCTCCGTTATCGGGATATTCACCTGCGTTTATCATAAGCGCGGTGTTATCGCGTTCGGCAAGATCCCAGAAGCGTATTCCCGCCTTGCCGCTCTTGAAGTCGCTTGATGTTGCGGTGTAAACACGGGTTGGGTCCTTGATTATCGCCACATAGGCGCGGCAGTGAGGGGCGTTTATCACCTTGAAGTAAATGCCGTCTACCGCCTGTGACCAGTCGATGTCGGAATCGGGACGTACATTGGGGTCGTCCGGTTTGGTTATCGGTTCAATGTGCTGGCCCTCATCGTCTATCCTTACGCGCTGAATGCCGCTTTCCGTGTCGTCCTGAATGATCTCAACATTCTGACGCTTGGCGTCGGCAAGTATGGCGTCTACCTCAGACTGCTTCAGCACGAGCCCCGGCACCCATTTTGTGGCGCTTGCCTGCATTGCCATGTTGACAAGAGTGTTGCGCATGGTGGTGCTGGGACCGTTGGCGACCGAGTATGCAAGCGTGTATACCAGCGACAGCGCGATCAGAAGCACAAGTCCGAGGGAAATGAATACTCTGCCTACGATCTTTCCGACGGCGACGCCGCGTCGTCTGTTTTTTTTCTTCATTACAATATAATATGTACCTTTCTTGTTGCCGGCTGTGCGCCGGTAAGGTGGACCCGGTGTGACCGGGCGGGTTTACTTTTTTTCCGTGGCAGTACGCTGCCTGAACACCCACTCGCGCTGAACGCGGAAGCTGATGAAGTAGAGTACCGTATCTATCAGCATTTTGAATATGGTGCGCAGCCATGCAGCGTGTGTGCCGAAGATGTGTCCGAGCAGTGTGACGCCGCCCGCCGAGGCAAGCATTACGGGTATCGCAAACGAGTAGTATCTGACCAGCGCCTTCCATACGCTGCCGCCGTTGCGGAACACCACGTTGCGGTTTATAGAGAAGTTTACGAGCGAGGAAACCGCACGCGCAAGGACCGTTGCCTCAAGCGTTACGTATTTACCCTGCGGCAGAAAAAGGCTCAAAACGTAGAACAAAAGAAGGTCTATTATCGTAGCCGCGCCTGAGGAGAGCAGGAATTTCAGGATAAGGGCATAAATGCGCAGGGAGTCGCGCACGGGGCGAAAATGCGAGGTCTGATTTTCCTCTATGTAGACGGTCTCTATCTTGCGCTCGTGATAGTGTATCCCGAAGCCCTTGAGCGCGAGAAGCATGTTCGTTTCGTATTCGTAACGGTCGCCGTTCACGCGGCAAAGATCCGGTAGCGCCGCTGCCGGGATGGCGCGCAGACCGGTCTGCGTGTCCGAAACATGCAGTCCGCAAAGCACAAGAAAAACTGCGGAGGTGATGCGGTTGCCCATGCGGCTGCGCGGGGGAACGTCGGGAAGGGAAAAGTCACGCGCACCGAGGATCAGCTCACCGGAATCGAGCATTTCTGCGGCGCAACCGAGAATGTCGCAAACACGGTGCTGTGCATCGCCGTCTGCGGTCACAACACCCTCGCGTCCGCGGCGATTTTCAATGAACCAATTGAAGGCGGTTTTGAGCGCCGCGCCCTTGCCGAGGTTTACACTGTGGGTGAGAAGAGTCATGGCGGGATGCTCTGCCGGATTGGGGAAGTATTTCAGACAGTCCTCGCGGCTTCCGTCGTTGACAACGATTATATCGTCAAAGCCGGCATCTTCAAGTCCCTTGACGACTTTTGCTAATTTTTCGTCGGGGTTGTAAGACGGCACGATAACAGATACCCGCTTTGCGGCGGATGCTGTTGCTGTTGTAGCAGTCATGATATTCGTCATATCCTTTCGGAGTACTTTCAATGCGTATGCCGTTTTTTACGCGGGTGTGCCATGGTGAGACATACACAGATTATTATATCATATGTCCGCAATAATTACAACCGTTTTTTGTTGGTAAAAGGTATATATGAATTATTAATTTTTTGGAAGTGCCGCCGGACGTAAAGAATTTTGACGTGATATATGGTGAATTTTTCCGTATATGCACTGTCATAGGGCAGCCACGCATGGCAGGAAAGAAAAAATGAAAAAACAAATTTTTTTTTGAAAAAGGTATTGCAAAACTCCGCGGTTTGTGCTATAATAAGCAAGCACGGTCAAGGAGGCATAGCTCAGTTGGTTAGAGCGCACGGTTCACATCCGTGAGGTCGAGAGTTCGAGTCTCCCTGTCTCCACCATTATTTAAACCCATGGGGCATTAGCGCAGCTGGGAGCGCACAACACTGGCAGTGTTGGGGTCAGGGGTTCGAATCCCCTATGCTCCACCAATAACAAAAGGACGGCTTTAGCCGTCCTTTTGTTATTGATGAAAGCA
>CAUABN010000074.1:0-6127 GCA_958427275.1 uncultured Anaerotruncus sp. | reverse complement strand
ATAAGGCGGTCAAGATGACGCATCCGATCCTCGTGCGTCATCCCGTCGGGATTGGCATCGAAGAACAGTCCGCGCAGCTTAACGCAGTCGTCATAGGTGCGTGTATCGTCGATATAGTCGGCAAAGTAAATTATTTTATCGTACACAGACATACCCGCGCGCCCCGTCGTGTGCCAGCGCACAGCCGAAATGAGCCTCGGGTCCGCGAACTGCGGGTACTTATCCGGTATCAGCATTGCCGCGGTACGTGCGTGAAGCGTTTTCGGCGACATAAGATCATACCGCGTAGGCTCGACACCGTGCTCACGCATTATCGCAGCATGCTCCTCAACGGTCAGCTCCTTTGTTATATCATGCAGAAGAGCCGCGCCGCGCAAAAGCCGGATATCATCACAGTCCGGCGTAAAAAGCGCACCGAGCCTCGCCGCCATGCGTTCGACCCCCAGCACATGCCGCGCACGTTTTTCCGACAGAATGAACGGAAGTCGGGCGCGAAGCACATCAAGCTCCGCGTCTGTTATCGCCGCGGCGCCGTATTTGTTTTCGCACATGTCATCACCCCCTTATTTTATCGCTTCGGGAGGCGCTCCGTATATCCCGTGCGCGCGTATGTACGCTTCAACGGCAGGCGGAACCATCCCCGCAAGGCTCTTTCCCACTGCGGCGGCACGGCGCACCTCGGTGGATGATATCTCCACAGGCGGCGTCACCACGCGGCGCACAACGGCATTGTATTTTTCTTTATATTCCTTTACCTTAGCCACGATACGCCAGTCAAGCGACGCGTCGCTCTCGCGGCGTATATAGATGGGGTAGCAGAGTTTGAATATCTCCTCCGCCTCGTGCCACGTGTCAAGCGTCAGCATCATATCGGTCCCGCAAAGCAGGAAGAGCCTTGTGTTCGGAGCCGACAGCTCTCGCAGGGTGTCCACGGTATAGCTCTTACCGCCGCGCCTTTGCTCGGTGTCGCTGACTATCACGCCCTCGATATTTCCGAATGCAAGCTCGCACATGCGCAGTCTGTCAGCCGGGTCGTCAATAAAATCCAGTCGCTTGTGCGGCGGCAGAAAGGCGGGGATAACGTACAGGTAGTCGAGCCGCATCTGCGTAAGGAACGCACGCGCGGCAGCCACGTGCCCGTTGTGCGGCGGTGCGAAGGTTCCGCCGTAAATACCGATTCGCCGCATCCCGAAGGGATTGGCAACGGTCATTTCCTCGCTCATAATTCGATAGTCTTCCGCGTTTTTGACTCGCGGTAAAGTATCAGCTTGCGTCCGATGGTCGCCACAACGACAGCACCGGTCGCCTCAGCCAGCACCTCGGCAGCCGAACGCGGCGTTTCGCCGCAGTTATCAAGCACCGAGAGCTTTATAAGTTCACGCGCCTCAAGCGCGTCCCCTACTGTTTTTATAAGATTTTCACCGATTCCGTCCTTGCCTATCTGCATTATCGTCGGAATATCGGCGGCAAGCGAGCGCAGGTACGCCCGCTGTTTGGATGTAATATTCATTGTGGATCCCTGTTATTCCTTGTTTTCGGTCTCAAGCGCCGCGCTGACACGCTCGGATATCACGCGGCAGAGCTTTGCTGCCGCTGCACCGCGGTGACTTATCGCATTTTTGTCATCCTTTGAAAGCTCCGCAAAGGTCTCTCCGTATTCGTCATACCAGAAAAGCGGATCGTATCCGAAGCCGCCCTCTCCGCGCGGATGGCAAAGGATCTCGCCCTCGCACCTGCCTTCGACCTCGATCGGCTCGCCTTCAAGCCCGCATCCCTTGGGAAAAACGCAAGCCATGGCGCATACGAACGCCGCCTCGCGGCAGGAAACGCCCTTCAGCTTTTCAAGCAGCTTGGCATTGTTGGCTGCATCGTCATGCCCCTCTCCGGCATAGCGTGCGGAGTGCACTCCCGGCTCGCCGTCAAGCGCGTAAACGCACAGCCCGGAATCGTCGCCGACTGAGATAAGCCCGGAATACTCCGCGGCGGCTCTGGCTTTTATCATTGCGTTTTCGGCAAAGGTCTCGCCGTTCTCCTCTATCTCACCGGTGAATCCGACATCGTCAAGAGTAAGCAGCTCGACCTCCGAGCCGTCGATATACACCGAGAGCAGACGTTCAAGCTCGGCGAGCTTGCCGCGGTTACGTGTAGCAATAAGAATTTTCAGCTTCATTCTGTCACCTCATTCGTCGTCCGACGGGAAAAGAGCTGTTATGAACTCCTGCGCGTCAAACGGCTGCATATCGTCAATCTTTTCACCTACGCCGATGAACTTTACCGGCAAGCCCAGCTCGCGGCGTATCGACAGCACGATACCGCCCTTGGCGGTGCCGTCCAGCTTGTTGAGCACAAGGCCCGTGATGTCTGCCGCCTCGCCGAATTCCTTCGCCTGAATTATCGCGTTCTGACCGGTCGTCGCATCGAGCACAAGAAGATTTTCACGCGATGCGCCGGGCAGCTCGCGGTCTATGACACGGTTTATCTTAGCCAGCTCGTTCATAAGGTTCTTTTTATTGTGCAGCCTGCCGGCGGTATCTACGATAAGAACATCCGCGCCCTTGGAGCGCGCATAGTTTGCCGCGTCGTAAACGACAGCCGCTGGGTCGGAGCCTTCGCTTTGCTTTATAAGCGTGACTCCCGCGCGCTCGCACCATACGGCAAGCTGATCTATCGCGGCGGCACGGAAGGTATCCGCCGCTGCCACGACCACCTTTTTGCCCTCGGCTTTAAGGCGTGCGGATATCTTGCCGACCGATGTGGTCTTGCCTGCGCCGTTAACACCGATAACAAGAATGACCGACGGCACGGTATCGAGCTTCAGCGGCTCGCTCTCGCCTATCATACCGGTTATTATCTCGCGCAGAGCCGCCATCGTGTCCTCGCGCGTTTTTATGCGGTCGTCGCGTATGCGCTCGCGAAGTTCTTCGATTATTTCCTCGCTCGCGCCGACACCGACATCGGATGTGATGAGTATCTCCTCAAGCTCATCGAGAAAATCCTCGTCTATCTTTACAAATGAGCGCATTACGGATTCAATGCCGCCCATGAGTGCGTCGCGGGTCTTGCCCAAACCCTCGCGCAGCTTACTCAAAAAGCCCATCCCATTTACTTCCCTTCTGTTTGGTTATTTCGGCAACGTCAAGCTCAAACACGTTGGAAATACCGTGTTCGGGCATCGTTATGCCGTATATGCGGTCCGCGGCGTTCATCGTTCCGCGGCGGTGAGTTATCATAATGAACTGCGTGCCGTCCGAGTACCGTTTTATGTACTCGGCAAGACGTTCAACGTTCACCTCATCCAGCGCCGCCTCTATTTCGTCAAGTATGCAGAACGGCGTGGGGTTCACCTGCAGTATCGCAAAGAAGAGCGCTATTGCCACGAACGCCTGCTCGCCGCCCGAAAGCTGCATAAGCGACTTGATTATCTTGCCGGGAGGCGCCGCCTTTATTTCTATACCGCTTTCAAGCACATTGTCCGGATCGGTCAGCGAGAGCTGAGCCGAGCCGCCGCCGAAAAGTTCGGTAAAAGTCCTGCCGAAATTTTCGTTTATTTTGTCAAACGATTCGGAGAACGCACGTTTCATCTCCACCTCGAGCTTTGAGATTATACCCTCAAGCTCGTTGCGCGCCTTTGTAAGATCAGCCATCTGGGTGCTGAGGTCGTCATACCTCGCACGCACCTCGTTGTACTCCTCAAGCGCACCGGTATTCACGGAGCCGATATTGCGTATCTTGTTGCGGTATTCCGTTTGCGTTGCCGCTACCGCAGGACGTTCCTCCGCCGTTATCGCGGGATATCCCAGCCCAAGCGCCTCTGAGCGCGTAAGTTCGTGATCCTCCCAAAGACGTGTGGAAAGCGCCTCCATATCGGCGCGCTGACGCTCAAGCCGCGTCTCACAGCGCAGCTTGTTTGCCGCCGCGCTCTCCTTGAATTCCTGCTTGTCGCGGATAAGGCGGCGCAGCTCGTTTATCTTGCGTTCGAATTCAAAGCCCGAGCTTTCCGCATCGGCGCGTTCGCGGTGTAACCTGTCAAGCTCCGCCTCGCCGTCGTCAAGACGCACAGCCGCATCGGCTTTCCGGGCGTTCAGTACCTCCATCTCCGCTTTTGAATTTTCCGCCGACGCTGCCTTTGCATCCGCATCGGCACGGAGAGAACGCACCTTCTCATCGGACAGTGCCGCCATTGCGTTAGCCGTTTCTATATCCTTGCGCGCTTCGGATACGCGCACGGTCAGCTCGTTTGCCTCGCGCAGACGGTCGTCGCGCTCGCCGAGCAGCTCGCCGCGCTCCGCCTCTCGGTCATTGCGGTAAGCCGTCAGCTCCTTTATCTTTTCGGCAAGCGAACGTCTTTCCGCTTCAAGCGTCTCTATCTCCTCGTCGCACCGTTCCGCCTCTCCTTCGATGCCCGAAAGATCCGCGCGCAGACGCTCGATAAGCGTCCTGTCGGCGTCAAGCCCCGCCTTTTGCTTTTCAAGACGTGCCGCCTCCGCCGCACGCAGGGTGTCTATCAGCCTGCCGGAGTCGCTGTTTGATGCAATGTCGGCTTCAAGCCGTTTTATTTCTCCGTTGACCGAGGCAAGCACCTCCGCCGACTTGTCCGCCGCGGACTGCTTATCCGCCAGCTCGGCAGCGAGCTTTTTTATCTCCTCCGCACGTGTGAGTATACCGCTTCCGGTCCTTACCGAACCGCCGGTGAACGTACCGCCGCGGTTTATCTGCTGACCGTCAAGCGTCACGGCGCGGACGGTATATCTGAGCGCACGGCTCATGGCTATGGCGTTGTCAAGATTGTCAAAGACAACCGTCCTGCCGAGCAGCGACGATATGACGTCCGCAAACTTCGCGTCGTATTTCACAAGCTCGGACGCTACCCCGACATATCCGCGGTATTTTGCCGCGTCCGCCATTTCGCGGGTGACCGATCCGCCGTAGCCCTTCACAGCCGATACCGGGCAGAAGGTCGCGCGCCCGGCACGGTCGCGCTTCAGACATTCGATAGCCGCCTTTACGGTATCCTCGTCGTCAACGACAATATTCTGTATCGCCGCTCCGAGAGCGGTCTCAATCGCGGTCACATACTCGCCCTTGACTTCGATCAGCTTTGAAACCGGTCCGTATACCCTGCCGCAGCCGCCGGATGCCGACAGCCTGCCGTCGGCACAGCACTGCATAACGTGACGGACGCTGTTGTTGTAGCCTTCAAAATGCTCCTCCATGCGGCGCAATGTCTCCGCCTGCCTTGCAAGCGCATCGCACTCCGCCCGGAGACCGGAAAGTATGCCGGTTCCCTTTTCACTGCGCGCCTTCTGCGCCGCAAGCTCGCGCGTAAGGGCATCGTTTTTTGCCGAGAGTTTGGCGCTTTCGGCATCGTAGCCTGCTATCGTGCGTTCCGTCCCCGCACATTCCGCGGAAAGCGCTGCCGCGGCGCGCTCATATTCGGCGATCTCACGTGCCGCCGCATCCTTGCGTCCCGCGCCCTCGCTCTTGGAACGCCCGATAAGTTCAAGCCTCGCCGCGGCGTCGGCATCGTCCGACTGCGCGGCAACTATCTCGTCAAACGCCGCCGCTATCGCATTTTCAAGTGATGACGCTTTGCGCTCCGCCTCCGCCGCCGCATCGCGCGCACGCTTTTCATCGGCGGCAAGAGCATTCAGCCTGCCGGCATGCTCGAGCGCCGCCTCGCGGTGAGATCTTGCGGTGCCTTCCTCGGCGGCGGCATTCGCACGCAGTGCCTTTTCAGCCGCAGTAGCGTCGGCAAGCGCCGCCGCTGTATGTGAAAGGTCGCTTTCCGTGACCTTTATTTCGCTTTCAAGCGCAAAATTTGCGCGTGTGCATTCCTTTATCGCAAGCAGCAGCTTTTCCGACTCCGCCTTGCTTGTACGCGAAAGCTCGCCGAGATGTTCGTTCTGATTCTCAAGCGTTTCAAGTGTCTCGGCGGCGTTATCCAGTTCGTGCGCGGCGAGCTTCAGCTCGTCCTCGCTCACAGCGATATCGCGCCGCAGGCTGTCGGTGTCGTAAAGCCAGAGCTGTACGTCCGCTTTCTTTTTTATCTCGGTGTATTCGATATATCGTTTTGCCTTGACGCACTCACGTTCAAGCGGACCCAGCCGCGCCCCTATTTCGTCAAGTA
>CAUABN010000073.1:0-6133 GCA_958427275.1 uncultured Anaerotruncus sp. | reverse complement strand
TCGCCGCGACAAGATTTTTTGCCGACAGCTCGCCCATACGGTCGAGCGGTACAAGCTGTTCGGCGGTAAGACAGTAAAGGTCCGGCGCCGTGCGGACCAGCCCCGCCGACAGAAGAAGCTCCACTATCTGCGGTCCAAGTCCTTCGATATTCATGGCATTTTTGGATGCAAAATGCTCAAGGCTGCGCGAAAGCTGTGCGGGGCATGTTGAATTCGTGCAGCGGTACGCCGCGCCCTCAACGCCGCATGTCTCATCACGCACGACAGGCTCCCCGCACGACGGACAGCGCTCGGGCATAAGGAACGGACGCTCACTGCCGTCACGCTTATCCGGCAGTGCCTCAACTATTTCGGGGATTATGTCGCCCGCCTTACGGACCGCAACGGTATCCCCTATCATTATACCGCGCTCGCGGATGAAATCAAGATTGTGCAGTGTGGCACGGCTGACGGTCGTTCCGGCAAGGCGGACAGGCTCAAGCACCGCCGCAGGCGTAAGCACGCCCGTGCGCCCTACGGCGACCGTAATATCGGTCAGCTTTGTATATTTGGTCTCGGGCGGGAATTTGTAAGCCACAGCCCATTTGGGCGTTTTGGTCCCCTCGCCGAGCAGGCGGCGACCGGAGAAGGCGTCCAGCTTTATCACCACGCCGTCGATATCGTATTTCAGCCCGTCGCGCATCGCGCCGAGCTTTTCTATATGCGCAAAAATATCCTCGCGCCGACCGACCGTAACGCGCTCCGATATCACCGGAAAGCCCAGCTCCGCAAGACGGTCGAGCGACTCATTGTGCGAGGTCGCCTCATGTCCGTCGCTCCAAAGACTGCCCTCCTGAAGGTTGAATATGAACACATCCAGCCTGCGCTCGGCGGCAACGCGCGGGTCAAGCTGGCGAAGGGAGCCTGCCGCCGCGTTGCGCGGGTTTGCCATAAGGGTCTTCCCCTCAGCCTCACGCCGTGCATTTATAGCTTCAAAAACAGCGCGCGGCATATACACCTCGCCGCGCACAGTGATGTCCAGCGGTTCGGGAAGCGTCATGGGGAGCGAGAATATCGTGCGTATATTCTGCGTCACATCCTCACCGACATATCCGTCGCCGCGCGTGGCTCCGCGCACAAAAACGCCGCGATCGTAGGTCAGCGCCACGGAAAGCCCGTCTATCTTCGGCTCCACCGACCATTCGGGCTTGATCCCCGCCTCGGCAAGCCGCGGCTCGGCGCCGTCAAGATATGCCGCAAGCTCCTCAAAGGAAAATACATCTGCAAGAGAGTTTAGCGGCACGCGGTGCGTCACCTTTTCAAACCGTTCGAGCGGCGAACCGCCTACCCGCTGCGTGGGCGAGGACGGATCAAAAAATTCCGGGTGCGCCGCCTCAAGCTCCTCAAGTCTGCGATAAAGCATATCATAATCATAGTCGGATATCTCCGGCGCGTCGTCCACGTAATATTTTTTTGCGTGATACGCCACCTCGCGGCGCAAACGCTCAAGCTCTTTTTTTATATTCTGATCGTTATTCATCATCGACCTCCGCCGTGATCATGTTTTTTGTTACGCATTCTATTATACCACAACACGCGGGAAAAATAAATTGCTTTTTTTCAATTCCGATGATATAATTAAAGAAACCGAAGCGAAAAAATGTTGTCTTAATGTATGAGGGACCTCAATAACAGAACGAAAGGCTTTCCGATATGGACGCTAATGACAAACGCATGACAGAGCTGATATACGCCAGAGACGAAGCGGGACTTCGCGCCGCAGCCGAAAGGTACGGCTCGCTCTGCCGCCGTATTGCCGCAGGCATTCTAACATCGTCCGAGGACGCCGAGGAATGCTTCAACGACGCGCTGCTTGCTGTATGGAACTCCATAATACCGCCAAACCGCCCCGCGTCGCTCTCAGCGTATATATGCCGCATCACACGCAATATTGCGCTAAACCGCCGCAGATCAGCGACCTGCCGGAAGCGCGGCGGCGCGGAAGAGCCGCTGCCGTTTGCGGAGCTTGAGGAATGTCTGCCAGACCGTGCCGACATTACCGCCACAGACTCCGCCGAGATAAGCGCGGTCATCGACCGCTGGCTTGCGCAACAGACAAAAAAGACGCGTCTTTTGTTTGTGGGCAGATACTTTGAGGGCGCGGAGCTGAAGGAGCTTGCCGCTATGTTCGGAATGAGCGAGCCGGCGACAAAATCGGCACTGCACCGCGCACGGCTGAGCCTGCGGCGCGAGCTTGAAGCGGCGGAGATCCCGCTGTAATACACGTACCGAATGAAAGGAGAAAAAATGGACAGAGAAATACTTATTGATGCCATAAGCGGTATATCCGACCGCTTTGTAGACGAATATGCCGAAGCAGCAAGCCCCCGGGCAATAAAAAAACGCCGCGTGCGGCGTGTGCTGAAGCTCGCCCTGATCCCCGCGGCATGCCTCTGCCTCGCTCTGTGCCTGACGCCGCTCATACAAACGGTTTTCGGCGGTGCGCACAATGCTGATCCGGATTGGGACAATTATCACGCGCAGTCCATCGCGCCGGAGGAATACAACGACCTGCTGATATCGCGTCTGCCGGACGGAAATGTCGGCTCCGTGACGTCGCTTTTCCATGACAGGGACGGAAGATACGACCGCGCAAAGTGGAACGTACTTGAATACACCACCGCATACAACGCGCCCGGTGTGTTTGACTTCGTGAGTGTATACGCGTATTTTCCCAACAACTTTGCCCCGACCGACGATCCGGACAACAGATATAAATCGGGAAGCGTGTTCGACCACTTCTCGCAGAGCGGTATGACCATGGAGATGAGGGGCGTCACCGTAAAGTACGCCGACCTGTCGGAAAACGAAGGGTATTCACACGGGTATATTTCGGGCAGGTATACCGATGAGGAATTTGACGCGCTCGACACAGAGATACTTGAGCGGCTGAAGAAAAACGGGGTCGCCGACCGCATCGGCGAAGAAGGGCTTGCGGTCGAAATTGCCCGTCAAAAGACCGAGTGGTGCAGGTTCTACACAGCCGGCTTTGAATATGAAGGCGTGTTTTACGTACTGGAAGTTGAAACGCGCTACCGCAACGACCCGCTCGGATACTACCTCGGCATTCTGATACCCGAAAAAGCAAACTGACAAAACAGGAGGAAACGGCAATGAAGAAGACTGCGTCTTTCATTATTTTCGCGCTTATTGCCGCAATGCTCTGCACTATCGGCGCAGCTGCCGATTGCGGACCGCACTCATCGGTCACAGTGACTTTTCCGGAGGCTGAAGCGGAATTTTACGTTACGCTGCTTTCGGAAAAAAAGTCTTACGGACCACACAACGGCGCATACCGCGATCTGTATCTTGATCCTGACGGAGAGCCCGATGCTTCAACGGCAGCATATTTGAAGCTCAACGCTTACAGGGACGCCGACGGATTTTATTTTCTCGGCATGATCGGAGAGTGCAACGGTGAGACCGACAGCTTTGACTGGCGCTGGGGATATTACCCGCCCGATGTATTCAAAGTGCTCGTCTACTATCCGTCCACCGACAGCTTTGCCGTCAGCGGGATCCTGAAGCAATATGCATTTTCAAGCTATTTCACGGTTCGCGACAACGGAGACGGGACACTTTCGGTAAAGCAAAGCTACAACTACCTCCGCGAGGCTGTGGGATTTGGCGTTCGCGTGTGCTTTACGCTTGCGGTCGAGCTGGCAGCGGCATGGATGTTCGGATATTTTACACCCGACAAATATCGCGTTATCATCACCGTGAACATCATCACACAGGTGCTTTTGAATCTCGGGCTGAACGCGGTAAACTTCAGACGCGGTTTTATCATGATGGCTGTCACGTATGTCCTGCTTGAAATTCTTGTTTTTGCGATCGAAGGAGTTGTCTACACCGTAAAATTCACGACGTTCGACGAGAGCGGCAAGCGGTGCGGCGTACAGAAAGCGTGGATCTTCTCACTCGCCGCAAACGTACTGTCGTTTGTGGCAGGATGGTTCATTATACAGGGCGAGATGATCTTCAATAAATAATCTGATCGGATAAATAAGGCGCTGTTAAAAACTCAATGTTTTTAACAGCGCCTCAAATATAACCGATCAGGGTTCCGGCATATGATGTGCGGTCATATAATCCTTACCCGGTGCATTCCCTCGAGCGCACCGATCTTTTCGGTTATCGCCGCAGCGACGTCGGCGTCAAGCACGCCGGTCGTCTCAACAAGCGTATATGCGTTGTCACCCTTGGATTTGTTAGTGAGGTTTTCGATATTGATCCCGTATCCGGACAGCACGCCCGAGATATTTGCGATGACCGCGGGAATATTGGCGTGCAGCGCGCAGATGCGTGTTCCATCGCCCATGGGAATCTCCACCGACGGATAATTGACCGAGTTGCGGATATTGCCCGTGCGGAGGTAAGCGTCAAGCTGACGCGCCGCCATTACGGCGCAGTTGTCTTCGGATTCCTCGGTGGACGCGCCGAGGTGCGGGATGTTGACTATCCCCTTTACGCCGACAGTCTCCGGAGTGGGGAAATCGGTGACATAACTTGCCACCTTACCGGCGGCGAGCGCTTCTTTTATGTCGGCGGCGACCGCCAGATCGGCACGCGCAAGGTTGATGATGCGCACTCCGCCCTTCATTTTTGCAATGCTTTCGCGGTTTATCATACCGCGGTTCGCGGCGACAGCCGGAACATGCAGCGTGATATAATCGGCGGCGGCATATATTTCGTCAAGCGATTTTGCATGACCGATACCGCCGGAAAGATTCCATGCGGCATCAACGGTAAGGTACGGGTCAAAGCCCAGCACTTTCATACCGAGTGCAAGAGCGGTGTTTGCGACCTGTCCGCCGATAGCGCCGAGTCCTATAACGCCGAGCGTTTTTCCGGCAAACTCAACGCCGCCGAAAGCGGATTTTCCCTTTTCGACCTGCGCGGCGACATCTCCGGTGAGCGATGAAGCCCATTCGATGCCGCCTGCGATATCACGCGAGGCAAGCGCCAGCGCGCAGACAGTCAGCTCCTTTACGCCGTTGGCGTTTGCGCCGGGGGTATTGAAAACAACGATCCCCTTCTCGGCGCATTTTTCAATGGGGATATTGTTCACCCCCGCTCCGCAGCGTGCTATGGCAAGCATGCCGTCGGGAAAAACCGTATCGTGCAATGCCGCCGAGCGTACCATTATCGCATCGGCGCTCTCAAGCGGGAGGTCGGCTCCGACCTCGTATTCGGCACGGTCGAAAACATCCGTACCGACCGCGGCGATCTTATTCATCAGCTTTATTTTCTTCATTTCGGTCCCCTCTTATCAGCCCTTGGGATTCCCGGCGGCAAATTTCTTCATAAACTCAACAAGCGCCGCCACGCCCTCATAGGGCATCGCGTTGTAAATGGAGGCTCTCATACCGCCGACAGAGCGGTGTCCCTTGATGTTCTTAAGCCCTGCGGCAGTCGCCTCGGACGCAAATTTCTTGTCAAGCTCGGGGTTCCCGGTGACGAACGTTACATTCATCATCGAGCGGCAGTCATGACGCACCGGTGCGATATAGTAGCTCTGCGAGTCAAGGTAATCATACAGCAGAGCCGCCTTGCGCTCGTTGCGGCGCTTCATTTCATCAAGACCGCCCTCAGCAAGGAGATAATCAAACACAAGTCCCGCCATGTAAATATTGTAGCACGGCGGCGTGTTGTACATTGAATCATTGTCAGCCATTATGCTCCAATCAAGCATAGTGGGGCAGATCGGGCGCGCATGACCGAGCAGGTTACGGCGTGCGATAACGATGGTAAGTCCCGCAGGCGCAACATTTTTCTGTGCTCCGGCATAGATAACGCCGAAATTTTTTACATCCACAGGCTCGGAAAGGATGCAGGAGGACATATCCGCCACCAGCGGGATATCCCCGGTATCCGGGATATAGTTGAACCTTGTGCCGTATATCGTATTGTTGAAGCAGATGTGGACATACGAAGCATCCGGACGGAAGGACGCGCGCGTTGTGGCGGGAATGTATGTGAAGTTATCCGGCTTTGAGGTGGCTGCAAGCGCAACATCCCCATACTTCTGAGCCTCGGTGTACGCCTTGCCGGAGAACTGACCCGAAACTATATAATCAGCCTTTCCGCCTTC
>CAUABN010000072.1:0-6250 GCA_958427275.1 uncultured Anaerotruncus sp. | reverse complement strand
CGTGGGAACAAAATGCCAGATAATCAGTCAAACGATCGAAAAGAAGAAAAAATATCCGCAGAACAGACGGAGATAACCCACGCGGCGGAGCCGTGTGAAGCGGAGATCACCGATCCGGCAGAGACTACGGTGGAGGGTCAGGAAGAAACTCCGGATGAAATTCCGGATACGATCCCGGAAGAACACCCGGCAGAAGCTACGGAAGTCACGGACGCGGAAAGCGCCGATGAAAGCCACGATACAGAGGTGCCGGAAGTAGCAGAGCCTGCGGCTCACTGCCCTGATCCGGGCGCTTCCACCGAAAACAAAGATGAAAAACGGAAGTCATCACGGCGCGGCGCGCTCGTGTACGCGGCAATAATGACCGCTGCCTTTCTCGTTTGCTTTGCCCTGCTCATAGCGATAACGGTAACTGCACCGCCCGCAGAGACCCCGGACTACACACCGGTAGAAACGGTGGTGATTGAAAAAACGGTCTATGTACGTGAGGGCGACAGCACAGGCAAGCTGACCATCGCAGAGATCGCGTCAAAGGTCGGTCCGTCCGTCGTCGGCATCGGAGTAAGAAAAAAGGACGCCAGCGGCGTCGGAACCGGTATCATCAAAACCGAGGACGGCTATATCATAACAAACTACCACGTCATAGAGGACTACACCTCCATTGAGGTATTCATGCCGGACGGAGCCTCGTATCCCGCCGAGTATATCGGCGGTAATGAGCTTTCCGATATTGCGGTAATAAAGATTGACGCCACGGGGCTTCCCGCCGCCGATTTCGGCAATTCGGACGGTCTTGTGGTAGGCGAGACAGCCGTGGCGATAGGCACACCTGGCGGACTCGAATACGCGGGCACGGTAACGACCGGCATTATTTCCTCCACCAGACGCACCGTGCGCTTTTATGACAACACGACCGGGCTGTTGCAGAAAACGATGACGCTAATCCAGACGAGCACACAGATAAATCCCGGTAACTCGGGCGGTCCGCTTATCGACGGCGACGGCAAGGTCATAGGCATCAACACCTACAAGATCACCGAGGACTGGTTTGAGGGCATCGGCTTTGCCATTCCGATAAACGGAGTGCTGGCTATCTATGACGATATACTCTCCGGCGGCAGCGGAAACGTCGGAAACATTGCAAAAAAAGCCGCAAGGCTCGGTATAACCGGTGCGGCTGTCACAAAAGGCTCGAAATTCACCTATTCCGACGGCACCGCGGAACGTACCGTTGTTGCCGAAACGGACGGTATTGCCGTGGCATCGGCAGACCCGGGGTATGACGCCGCCGCAAAGCTCCGTCCCGGAGATATAATTACGGCGATAAACGGTCATGCCGTCAGGACCATTGACGATGTACGGACGTCGATACTGTCACTTGCCCCCGGAGATAAAATAACTCTCACCGTGTTCCGCAACGGGACCGAAATGACCGTTGACGTAACGCTCGGAGGCTGATAAATTGCTGTCGTAAATACGGCTTCTACGAAAATAGGGCTGTTAAAAAACTCAAATTGAGTTTTTTAACAGCCCCTTGTTTTATTTCCCCTGAGATTCAAGATCGGTGTAGTAAACTATCTCATCCGGGAGCACCAGTCCGAGCCTTTTGCGTGCAACGCGCATGATATACTCGCGGTCCATCGGCTCGTCAAGCTCGTATTGAAGCTCCGCCGCGCGGACCTCCGCTTCGGATATTTCAGCCTCCAGCTTGCTCTCGGTATTTCCGAGACGGTTATATTCCATCAACAATGAGAACGATGTGATAAGCAGGCACACAACGACCGCGCACAGCGCGATCTTGACAAAAAAGCCTGCCTTACCGAGCGTTATTCTGCCGTAGAATCTTCTTCTTCCGTTCATTTTCATTGCTTCCTTCTTCTTTATTCATTGCACCGCGCGGAACGCCGAAGGCTCCCGCCATGCCAAAGCCCGCTTCCGCAAGGCTTATGATCCTTACGCGCTCACGCGCGTTATATTTTTTAATACGCCTCTCGCTCCGCGCATGCGCAACCGCACGCAGGGCGCGACCTGTCCCGGAACATATTCCCTTTGCGACAAATACTGCCGGGAAGCATATGTAAGCCACTGCCGCGCGTATCACATAGACCACAAAACTGCCGCATGCACGAAACGGCACGCCGAGCGTTTTGCGCCACAAAACAAAGCCGAGCGCTCCTGCTGCAAGTCCGGAAAGACGGAATATCCCGTCATCCGTCGCAAAAAACACGCAAAGCTGCGCCGCAGCCCATGCAACGGGAAACAGCATATCGACGCACCAGAGAACGACCGATGCGGCAACGCCGCCCACCTTACCTCGTCTGCCCACAGCACCTACAAGAGGCAAGCCCCTGTCGTAATACGCCGGGGCTCTGCCCACGCCGAGCGAGCGGTAAAAAACGCCTATAAGATCAAATATCGATCCTGCCGCCACACCAACCGCCGCCGACACCGCAAGCATGAGCGCCTGCGCGAGCGGCGAAATCTGCATGACATCCATGACGCTTCAGCGCCCGAAAAGCCCGCGCTTCTTTCGTCCGCCGCCGATGTTAGGGTCCTCAAGATAAAAAATCCCGCTTATATCTCCGTCAAGAGACAAAAAGCCGCGATCGATATCAAGCGCGCCTATATGAAGCCCCGCGCCCTCTATCGTCATCTCGCCGCAGGAAGTCCCCGCGACAACGCTGTTTTCGTCAAAGCTGATGACCTCGCTGACCCCGCAGATTTGCATAGTCTTTCTGCCGCGCACGGTAAACTCGTGCGCCGTCTGCTTTTTTTCGCCTTCCGGCATTTTTTCACTGTTGATGCTGTTATTCATTGCAGTTCCTCCGCATATACTTTTTACCCACAAAAAGCATATGCGGGGGATGTCCGCATTATGTCACTGGCTGATTATTTCGTACATATCGGAGGCATCCGCCTTGCCGACATGCTCGCGTACATTGAGCACGCGGAATACAAGCTGACGCTGACCGAAGGAGACCGTCACCGTGTCGCCTTCCTTTACGTCGTACGACGCTTTTGCCACCTTGCCGTTTACAGATATATGTCCTGCATCGCACGCATCGTTTGCGACGGTGCGGCGTTTTATCACGCGGGAAACCTTAAGATATTTATCAAGTCTCATTATGACCTTCAGATATGGGTATATATTTTTATTATACTTTCTTTTTGCCGTGGATTCAATACCGTTTTGCGTTCATTCGCATATTTTACAGAATGTTCACACACTTTCGTGCTTGATCCGGTCCCAGATCGCATCAAGCTCCGGCATCGTCATCTCGTCCGGGCGTTTTCCTTCCTTGGCAGCCTCGTTCTCCACGCGCTCAAAACGATCGACGAATTTGTTCACCGCTCTGCCGAGCGCCTTTTCGCTGTCAACGCCAAGCTTGCGCGCAAGGCTCGTAACGGTAAGCAGGAGGTCGCCTATCTCCTCCTCCATCTCATCGGCGCTTCCGCTCTTTGCCGCCTCCTCGACCTCAGCCGTTTCCTCGCGCAACTTGGCGATAACGGCGTCCGTAGTATCGAAATCAAAAAACGACGCTTTCTTCCCGACCTTCTGCGCGCGCATAAGCGCGGGCAGTGCCGGAGGAACGGCACGGAGCTTTGACGTAAGCGTATCGCGGTGCTTTTCGGTGCTTTTGATCTTTTCCCAATTCTTTATCACCTCATCCGAGGTTTCGGCACTCACATCGCCGAAAATGTGCGGATGGCGGTGTATCAGCTTTTCGCAGACATCGTTGGCAACATCGGAAATGTTGAATTCTCCGTCCTCCGACGCTATCTGCGCATGAAATACGACCTGAAGAAGCACGTCGCCCAGTTCCTCGCGCATGAGCTTCGGGTCCTTGTTGTCTATCGCCTCGATGACCTCATATGTCTCCTCTATAAAGCTTGAGCGTATGCTCTCATGCGTCTGCTCTCTGTCCCAGGGGCAGCCGCCCTCTCCGCGCAGCAGTGCGTGTATAGTGCAAAGATCGTCGAATGTATATGTTCCTGGTTTTTTGCCCACAAGATATTTTACCGTTTCATCACGTGTCATTTTTTCATTTCCTTTCGTTTTTTCATTCCAAAAGTACGCAGAAGTCCCGCTCTGCCGAGCAGACGCGCGGCGCGCTCGCCGCCCGGAAGCGCCTCGATGTCCTCGGCTCCGACGGCTCCGGACCTGAGCGCAGCTATCGCATATACCGGGAGCGCGACGGCTATCGCCGCGAGAAGCGCCGCAGCATTTCCCGCTCCCGGCCGCGAAAGCCCGATATATACGCCGCCCGCCGCGCCTACCGCAACGACAGACGCCGCAAGCGCACGCATTATTCCGGATACGGATATTATCCCTCCGTTCTGCGCGGGCGTGTACCGATACATAAATATAAAATTCAAAAGCACGACCGTCACACCGCAAAGCAGAGTGCTGATCGGCGCACCGTATATTCCGACAGACGTACCTACAAGCAGATATTCGGACACGACCTTTACCGCCGTCCCCGCACTGATAGATACGATGGGCAGCGCGGGGTGTCCCCACGCCTGAAGCACTGCGTTGGTCACTGTTATAAGGCAGGAAAAAACCACTGCGGGCGCAAGCGTTGAAAGCAGCGGCGCAGATACGGATACCGCAGACATCTGACGCGGGTAAATAAAGCGCAGCACCGGCAGTGCAAACACGGCAAGTCCGGTCGCGGCAGGCAGCGCCGCCGTGAATGTGACACGGAACGCAGTGCGCAGCACCGACACGGCGGTTTTGTCCTCACCGGCGGCAACAGCCGCCGAAAGAGCCGGAACGAGCGACATGGCTACCGGAGTTATCAGTGCGGTAGGCAAATTATAAAGCGGCACGGCAAGATTGGTATATCCGCTGTAAAGCGCAAGCGCCGTGGAATGGTCAAAGCCCGCCGCTGTGAGTCTTGATGTGATGATAGCGGTATCTGCAAGCCCCGCAATGCCCGTTACCGATGCGCTTACGGTCACCGGCAGGGCGATACTTATCATTTCCGCCGCAAGCAACCGCCCGGAACGCGGCATTGACGCGGCGGTGTAAAGCCCGCGGTATTTTTTTGTGCGCGGGAACATCATTTTTCTGAGCGCAAGATACGCCGCGCCTCCGGCTACGCCGACAGTAAGCCCGCATATTGCCGCCGCCGCGGTGTGCGGAGGATCAGCCCCGTATCTTACGGCGATAAGCGCAAAGCCCATGCCGAGCGCCAGCTTTGATGCCGATTCTATAAGCTGAGACACCGCCGTCGGCAGCATTATCTCATGTCCCTGAAAATATCCGCGCACCGCGCTTGAAGCGCAGATAAAAAACAGCGTGGGGGATATCGCCTTTATGGCATATTCGGCATCGGGAATGCTTATCCATGCGGCAAATGCTTTTGCGCCGAAGTACATCACGGCGGTCCCCACGGCTCCTATCGGCAAAAGAAGCGACAGCGAGACGCCGAATATCCTTCCGACCTCGCCGCGGTCTCCGCGTGCGGAGCTTTTTGCCGTCATCATCGAAAGCGCAACGGGAAGTCCGGCAGTGGACAGCGTGAGGAGCAAAATGTATATATGATAAGCCGACGAGAAATACGCCATGCCTTCGATACCGATGATCTCCATCATCGGTATCTTGAAAAGGAGTCCTATTACCTTTGATATAAGAGTGGATGCGGAAAGCACGAGCATTCCGCCCATATACCGTTTTTCCGCCCGGTGTGTGACTGCGGCGGCGCCAAGTCCGTTTTTTCTCACAAAAATGATCCCCCGTGCCGCACACGGCGGCTTTTTTATTATTTATATTCGGCAGGATCGCGACTTATTTACGCACGGGCCCTCAGAGCGGATATTCGCCGAAAAATTCCTCGATACCGCGCGTAAGCTCGCCGCATTTATTGTCGTTCAGGTACTCAAAAGGATATTTCTGATTGAACAGCCGCCGTATCACCGGGCGTGCTCCGTCAGAGGGATGCAGGCGCACCAGCTTGGTAACAGCCCCCGCGCCCGCCGCAAGGATAGTGTGTACCTCTTCCATCATGTAGATATTGTAGCGCCCCTCGGTACCGTCAAGCGCAAAGCCGACATTCTCGTAATTTCCGACGGTATTTTTCTGCCTGTACATATAGTATGGTAGATATCCCGCCTGCGCCGCCTTTATCTGCGAATAATCCACGCACTTCCCCACATCTCCGCCGCGGATAGAGTATATCCCCGCCGTCTGACGAAGCTCCGCCGCTTTTTTCACGCAGAAGGTATGTACCGTTATGTTCTCCGG